>JAVERJ010000021.1:0-16014 GCA_034007185.1 Candidatus Carbonibacillus sp.
TTGTCCCACGTGCATCTTGGCCGGCGATGGCGATGGCGATGGCGATGGCGATGGCGATGGATGGTCTTTCCTAGGTTCAGTGTACGCTTTTGGGTTACAAGCGCAGTGGTTATCGAGGTGAACAAAGTGTCTTTGAGTAAACGTGATCACAGCTCAGAGGTCAATGCTTGGCTGTCAGAGGACACGATCCATGCGTTGGAACGTTTATTGCCGGATGTCAAGGAGGTGCTGACGCAACGGATACGCGTTTTAAAAACGTTAAGATTGATCCAGCCGGTTGGGCGACGGGTACTGGCGGAAAAGGTTGCGTTAAGCGAACGAATTGTCAGGAATATCGTTTTTGACTTGCAAAAGGCTGGACTGATCGATGTGATGCGACAAGGTATGATGGTGACAGAGGCAGGTGAGGAAGTCTTAGAAGCGGTCGAACCGTTCATCAGCCGTTCGATGGGGCTTCGTATATGGGAAGAACGTTTAAAAGAACGCTTGCGTCTTAAGCATGTTCTCATTGTCGCTGGGCATCCTACGGATGATACCTTGTCGTTATCGGCCTTAGGCTTGCAAGCCGCGCAGTATTTAAACGTTCTTTTAAAAAAATACACGCGAATTGCTGTTGCCGGGGGAACGACGATGGCGGCCATGGCGCTTTACTTTAGGCCGCGCAAAAAATATCCACAGGTTACTTTTTATCCAGCGCGTGGAGGATTAGGGGAAGAAGCCGATATCCAAGCTTCAGCCATTGCTGTACGTCTGGCAGAAGCAGCCGGCGGTCATTACGTCCTTTTTCAGATTCCTGATCAGTTGGAAAAAGACATGAGCGAAGAACTTCGACAAGATCCTTATGTGGCAGAACGGTTGCGGGAGATACGCAGGGCTGAAGTTGTTTTTCACGGAATCGGCGATGCCCTGACCATGGCCCGACGACGGCGGGCGCCGGATGTGCTTTTAGACCATTTAAAAGAAGCAGAAGCAGTGAGTGAAGCATTTGGGGCGTATTTCAATGCTCGTGGTGAGCTCATCTTTCAAGCGCCGACACTCGGCCTTTCGCTCGATGATTTAAAAGAAAAATGGTGTGTGGCGGTGGCTGGTGGTCGTGGTAAAGCACGAGCGATTGTCTCTTTAGCTAAAACAGGGCTTTTTGATGTCCTGATCACGGATCAAGCTGCGGCTCAGACCATATTAGAACATACCTAACAAACCGTATGGTTCAACGATCGCGGACAATGCTGTCAATGAAGTACTTGACTTTTCAATGATTTATGAACAATAATGAGGAGGATGATGTTCATGGTACGTGTTGCCATTAATGGGTTTGGACGGATTGGTCGTCTTGTTTTTCGGGCTGCTTTGCGTCATAGCGCTTATGAGATCGTGGCGGTCAATGATCTCACCGATGCGCATATGTTGGCACACCTTTTGAAGTATGACTCGGTTCATGGGACGTTCCCGGAAGACGTAGAGGTTTATGATGATGGGTTTTCTGTCGCTGGGAAACGGGTTAAGGTCACCGCAGAACGCGATCCAGCGAAACTTCCGTGGCGTGAATTGGGTATCGATATCGTTGTCGAATCGACGGGTCGTTTTACGAATGCAGAAGATGCCAGAGCCCATCTGGCGGCCGGGGCAAAAAAAGTGATTATCTCTGCACCGGCTAAGCATGAGGATATCACCATTGTTCTCGGGGTCAATGAAACCGCTTATGATCCAGCCAAACATCATATTCTATCGAACGCCTCTTGTACAACCAATTGTTTGGCGCCCGTGGCCAAAGTCTTGCATGAGACGTTTACCATTCGCCGTGGTCTGATGACGACTGTTCACTCCTATACCAACGATCAACAAATCCTTGATCTACCCCATAAGGATTACCGTCGAGCACGTGCTGCCGGCATGTCGATCATTCCAACGACAACGGGTGCGGCCCGCGCTGTTGGCAAGGTTTTGCCCGATCTCAACGGTAAATTAAACGGTTTTGCCATGCGCGTCCCCACGCCCAACGTCTCGGTCGTTGATCTGGTCGTGGAAGTAGAACGGCCGACAACTGTGGAAGAGGTCAATGCAGCCTTAAAACGGGCAGCAGATCATGAACTCAAAGGGATTCTTGCATACACGGATCTCCCGCTTGTCTCTCGCGACTTTAACGGTGATCCACATTCTTCGATCGTCGATGGACTCTCAACGATGGTGATGGATGGGCAGATGGTGAAAGTTATTGCGTGGTATGATAATGAATGGGGTTATTCCAATCGTGTCGCAGATCTTGTGGATTACCTCGTGCAACGGGGACTTTCATAGAAATTTCATGTGATGATCTCATATGGGGGAGGCTAGGTTATGAAAAAAACGATTCGCGATGTCCCATTACAAGGAAAAACTGTTTTTTTAAGGGTGGATTTCAATGTTCCGCTAGACGGTGAACGCATTACAGACGATACGCGTATGGTGAAGGCCTTACCGACGATCCAATGGCTGCGGGAGCACGGGGCACGCATCGTTTTAGCTTCGCACCTCGGCCGCCCCAAAGGGGAGGTCGATCCACGTTACAGTCTCAGGCCAGTTGCTGCGCACTTATCCCAGCTCCTCGGTGTATCGGTACCGCTCTCTGAGGCGCTCGTTGGACCCGAAGTCGCCGAACGTATTCAGTCTTTACAGCCGGGCGAGCTTCTGATGTTAGAAAATGTACGCTTTCATCCTGGAGAAACCAAAAACGATCCGGAGCTGGCCAAGACATGGGCATCGTACGTCGATCTTTTTGTGAATGATGCCTTCGGAAGCGCCCACCGCGCTCATGCCTCAACGGTCGGGGTAGGAACATATGTACCAGCGGTAGCGGGTCTGCTCATGGCGCGTGAATTAGAGGTGCTCGGGGGTGTTTTGAAAAATCCTAAACGGCCTTTGGTCGCCATCGTCGGCGGGGCGAAGATTAAAGACAAAATCGGTGTGTTGGAAAACTTGCTCGGACGTGTCGACCGTTTACTTATCGGTGGTGGGATGGCCAATACGTTTTTACGTGCTCAAGGTTACGACCTCGGCGCCTCGCTGGTTGAAGAAGATCAACTGGAGACGGCACGGAAGCTCATGCAAATCGCTGAAGAGCGGAACGTTCGTATGGTATTGCCCCAAGATGTTGTCGTTGCCGAACAATTTTCAGCCGATGCTCCGCACCGCGTCGTGCCGATCGGTGACATTCCTGCGGGATGGATGGCTCTGGATATCGGACCACAAACAGTTGAAGCCTTTCGCGAAGCGCTCCAAGATGCGGCGATGGTCATCTGGAACGGTCCGCTGGGGGCCTTTGAACTAAAGCCATTTGCGCAAGGGACTATGGCGATCGCTCAAGCCTTGGCCGCTTTATCCGGTGAGGTCATCGTCGGTGGTGGCGATTCGGTCGCCGCTGTGGAAGCAGCCGGTGTCGCGGAGCGCATTGGGCACATTTCTACGGGTGGCGGTGCAACGTTAGAGTTTTTGGAAGGGAAAACGTTACCCGGCGTGGCTGTCTTAGAAGATTTGGAGTCGATCTAGAGGAGGGTGGCCGATGACTTTTGCCTCCCCACGAACACGGCTGATGGTGGCAAACTGGAAAATGCATAAGACACTGGCCGAAACGCGTCAGTATTTTCACGAGCTTACGGCGCGGTTAAACACAGTTAAGGGTGAAGAAACGTCCACCGATGTCGAAGTCGTCATCTGTCCGCCGTTTACCGCTCTTTCAGCTTATCGTGGGATCGTTTTAGACGCGTCGAATGAACCGTTTGCTTTAGGCGCACAAACGATGCACGCTCGATCAAGCGGTGCTTTTACGGGAGAGATCTCTGCGCCCATGCTTCTCGAACATGGCGTTACATATGTCATCATCGGGCATTCTGAACGCCGTCAGTATGCGGGAGAAAACGATGCGAGCGTCTTTGAAAAAACCGTTCAAGCGTTGAACCATCATCTGGTGCCTATCGTCTGTATTGGGGAAACAGCCGATGAACGTGCAGCGGATCAGACGAAAGCAGTGTTATTGCGCCAACTTCAACCTGTGCTCAAGGCTGTAAGGGTGGTGGCGCATGAAACCGTCCAAAACCAAACAAACCAAACGCCATCGGTACACACTGATGGCACCACAGAAGCGGTTGAAGTTAAATCACGTACAGCATCGAAACATGCTCTGCAAGCGATGGATGGCGATGTGTTGCCCCTAGTCATTGCTTACGAGCCCGTCTGGGCCATTGGTACTGGACAGGCGGCGACGTCGGAGGATGCAGCCGCTGTGGCGACTTTGATTCGAAAGACTGTAGAAGATGAGCTTGGAGCAGCCTATGCTTCACATCTTCGTATTCTTTACGGGGGGAGCGTCAACGCCGATAATATTGAATCCTTTTTAAATGCTCCAAACATCGACGGGGCGCTGGTCGGTGGTGCGAGCCTCGATGTGACCCACTGGCTTACGATGATCGAACGCGCGAGGAGGCATGGGGATGCAACGCAGTAAAAAAAAGGTTCAAGGCCCGCTCGCCCTTATCATTTTAGATGGTTTTGGTTTGCGTGACGACGTTCATGGCAATGCTGTCAAACAAGCCAAAAAGCCGAACTTTGACCGCTATTGGCAAATGTATCCGCATACGACCTTGGAAGCGAGTGGTCTCGCTGTCGGTCTTCCTGAAGGGCAAATGGGCAACTCTGAAGTCGGCCACATGAATCTCGGCGCGGGTCGCGTCGTCTACCAAGATCTAACGCGGGTATCGCTGGCGATTCGCGATCGTTCTTTTTTTTCCAATGAGACGCTCAGAGCGGCGATGACGTATGTGTTAGAAGCACCCCACCGTTCGCTTCATCTGATCGGTCTCGTTTCAGAAGGTGGCGTGCACGCGCATCTAGAACATCTCTTAGCACTTTTGGAACTGGCCAGCGAGATGGGTCTTTCACGTGTGTATGTCCATGCTTTTTTAGACGGTCGTGATACACCGCCACGGAGTGCTCTCGCCTATATCCAACGGGTAGAACAAAAGATGGCAGAATTGAATCTAGGCAAGATCGCGACGGTTGGCGGACGGTACTACAGCATGGATCGTGATAAACGCTGGGATCGCACAGAAAAAGCCTATCGGGCGATGGTTTACGGAGAAGGACGGACGGCGCCGGACGCCGAGACAGCCATTCGTGCACAGTATGCAGAAGATATCAGCGACGAGTTCATCTTGCCTACCGTGATTGTGGATGAAAAGGGCGATCCGGTGTCGACCATTGGAGACGATGACGCCGTGATCTTCTTTAATTTTCGTCCCGACCGCGCCATTCAGCTATCACAGGCTTTTACCAACGAAGACTTCCGCGGTTTTGATCGCGGTGAAAAAGCACCACGTCATCTTTATTTTGTTACGATGACACATTTCAGTGAGACGGTCGGGGGATTGGTCGCTTACCGTCCGACGACGCTTGATAACACCTTCGGTGAAGTGTTGGCCCAAGCTGGTCTGAGACAACTGCGTATCGCAGAGACGGAAAAGTATCCGCATGTCACATATTTTTTCAGCGGTGGTCGAGAAGAAGCCTTCCCTGGGGAAAAGCGGATCCTCATCCCTTCGCCCAAAGTTGCTACCTATGATCTGAAACCGGAGATGAGCGCTTATGAAGTCACGGACGCACTTCTCCAAGAGCTTCAAAGCGAACCGCCTGATGTGATCATTTTAAACTTTGCCAATCCGGATATGGTCGGTCATTCTGGGAAATTGGAACCGACCATACGGGCGGTAGAAGCTGTTGATGAGAATTTAGGGCGCGTCATCGAGGCTCTTTTAAGGATGAAAGGTGCTGCGATCATCCTCGCTGACCACGGAAATGCCGAATATGTGCTCGATGACAACGATCGACCGGTGACTTCGCATACGACCAATCCTGTTCCTTGTATCGTGACGATGACTGGGCTCACGTTGCGAAGCGGTGGCAAGTTGGCTGATGTGGCGCCGACCATGCTTGAGCTTTTGGGTCTTGAGAAACCAAAAGAAATGAGCGGAGTATCATTATTGCACGTATCGCAGTAACCATGTGAGCGATTCTAGATCGAGAAAGGATGGGTATGTGTGGCCATCATTGAACGGATTACCGCTTTAGAAGTGCTCGATTCGCGTGGAAACCCGACGGTTGAGGTCGATGTGTTGCTCGCCGGCGGGGCTCGTGGTCGAGCCATCGTTCCTTCTGGCGCTTCAACCGGTGTTCATGAGGCGGTTGAGCTGCGCGATGGTGGTGCGCGTTATATGGGTAAAGGGACAGAGCGTGCCGTGCGCCATGTTGAAGAGATCATTGCACCAGAGATCGTAGGGATGGATGCTCGGGAACAGGCGGCGATCGATGCGCGTCTCATTGCCTTGGACGGCACAGAGAATAAAAGCCGCCTCGGCGCCAATGCCATTTTAGGGGTATCGCTGGCCGTCGCGCATGCAGCCAGCGTGTACAGCGATATGCCACTGTACGCTTATATCGGTGGGGCACGCGCTCGGACGCTTCCTGTGCCGATGATGAATATTTTAAATGGTGGGGCACACGCTGATAATCCCATCGACCTGCAGGAGTTTATGATTGTTCCAGGCGGTGCGACGCGTTTTAAAGAAGCGCTGAGAATGGGAACGGAAGTATTTCATCAGCTAAAAAAAGTGTTGAAAGATAAAGGGTTAAGCACGGCTGTCGGTGATGAGGGCGGTTTTGCACCAGCGCTTTCCTCTAGCGAGGAAGCGTTGAACGTGATTGTTCAAGCCATCGAAACGGCCGGTTACGTCCCGGGGCGAGATGTTAACATTGCACTCGATGTTGCTGCCAGTGAACTTTATGACGGCACCCATTATACGTTTAAAGGTGAAGGTGTCCGACGAACATCGGAAGAGATGGTCACATACTTAGAAAAACTCGCGCAAGCGTATCCAATCATCTCTATTGAAGATGGTTTGGCAGAAGACGACTGGCACGGATGGCAACTTTTGACCGAACGGCTCGGTCGTCGTCTGCAACTCGTAGGCGATGATCTTTTTGTGACGAATGTCCGACGGTTGCGTGAAGGCATTGAGAAACATATTGCCAACGCCGTGCTCGTTAAAGTCAATCAGATCGGAACGCTCACCGAGACGCTCGATACGATGGAACTTGCGGCGCGTTATGGGTATCGTTCCGTCATGTCGCATCGTTCAGGTGAGACGGAAGATGTCACGATTGCCGATTTGGCTGTGGCGACTGGCTGTGGGCAGATTAAAACTGGTGCGCCTTCTAGAACCGACCGCGTGGCCAAGTACAACCAACTGTTGCGTATTGAAGAAGCGTTGGGTGATATGGCCCGTTACCCCGGATGGGAAGCGTTTGCTGGTCACAATGGCAAGGTGCGCTAATGCTTTGGCTTGCCTTTCCCCGGCTTTATGTGTTAGACTATTCCCGTGAGGCTAGATGTGCGTAGATCGATGTGCGTAGCGTTTAGAAGACGATATCAAAACGGGATCATTATTGGAAAAAGGGGAACTTAAGATATGGCAATGTTTTTTACAATCCTTTTACTGTTAAATGCCTTGGCGCTCATCGTTGTGATCGTTTTGCAACAGGGGAAAAGCGCAGGCCTCTCTGGCGCGATCGCCGGCGGTGCCGAGCAACTTCTCGGTAAGCAAAAAGCCCGTGGTATTGATGGACTGTTGCACAACTTGACGCGAATTTTAGCGGCAACGTTTATGATTCTAACTGTTCTCGTGGCGTATTTTGTACGGTAGCGCATCGCTGCTGTTGGCGTGCGTACGAACCCAACAACGCCATTGACCATGATTGAAAGCCATACAATCATAAGATCAGCATGAAAAACCGCCTGTACGTTGTTCAGGCGGTTTTTACTCTAGATACTCCCAAAGGAATAGTCACTGGTAAGATAGGGAAAGGATAGAGGAGGAAGACTGATGACGACTTCAGAAACGATGAAACGGCGGGCTCAGCCTATTCGTTTGATGGGGACACAAACGGCACTGCTTTTAATCCATGGTTTTACAGGTACCTCAGAAGAGTTCAGACCGATGGCCGAGTTCTTTCATGCTAAGGGATTGAGTATTTATGCACCGCTGTTGCCAGGGCATGGCACCTCTCCCGAAGCGATGGCCAAAACGCGCTGGACCGATTGGTGGCAAGCGGTCATGGAAGCGTATCATCTGCTTGAGCAGGAAGGTCATGATCCTATCTATGTCGCTGGTCTATCGATGGGCGGAGCGTTGTCGTTGTATCTTGCGGCGCATGTGCAACCCCCCGCGGTCTTTTCGCTGGCAGCACCGATCCGTTTTCGTGACAAACGTGCCTATTTCGCCCGCTATCTCTATCCGCTGCGGCCGTTTTTACCCCGCGATGGGCAAAAACCAGAACATATCGAACGGTATCTGATTCCTTACGACCGCACACCAGTTCGTTCTGTGGCAGAGCTCGTCACTTTGCTAAGACATGTGCGTCGTGCGCTTCCGAAGGTGACCGCACCCGCTTTTATCGGTCAAGGACGTCTTGATGAGACCATTATACCCGATGATGCCCGCCTGATTTATCAGACCATCGGTACACCGCGTGAACAAAAAATCTTGAAATGGTATGATCGTTCGTCCCATCTGATGATTCTTGATCATGACCATCAGCAATTATTTGAAGACATGTGGGCGTTTATGCAAAACTTACAAAACAATGCATAACACCTTATACGCATCATGCTTCGCTCGCTCAATCCACAACTGAAGGAGGCGTACCCTTTGGAACAAGAACTGTTAGATACACTTAAATCAACGATATCCGGTCGTCCCATGACATTAGAGGAGATTCAAGCGGCGCTTCATATCGATCCGGAGTCATCAACGATTGCTCTTCCTGCGCTGCTCGAACGGCTCGAGAAGGAAGGGCGCATCGTTCGAACGCGCGCTGGACGGTATGGCTTGCCGGAGATGATGAACTTAGTACGCGGCACGATCGAAAGCCATGCCAAAGGGTACGCCTTTTTACTGCCAGATGATCCAACGCTTCCCGATCTATATATTCATGCCCGCGATCTCGGAGGTGCCTGGCATGGTGATACGGTATTGGCGCGCATTAACCGTAGACGGGATGCTTTTGGACGCATAGAAGGGGAAGTTGTACGTATTATTCATCGTCATTATCAACGTCTGGTTGGTACCTTTCGAAAATATGGACAAAGCGGCGTCGTCAAACCAGATGATCGCCGCATTGATGCGTTGATTTTTGTCGATGCGGAAAATACTCAAGGCGCGCAAGATGAAGATCAGGTTGTCGTCGAGCTGATCGCTTATCCGGAAGATACGCGGGGAGCATTTGGACGCATTGTGGAGATCTTGGGACGACGAGGTGATCCAGGCGTCGATATCGTGTCCATCATCCGTAAGTACGAACTTCCTGAACATTTTCCCGAGCGCGTGTTAGCAGAAGCATCTAAGCTTCCCGATGCCGTCGAGCCAGACGCGTTTTTAGGACGACTCGATCTGACGCATTTACCGACGGTGACCATTGACGGTGAAGATGCGAAAGATATCGATGATGCGGTCTCGATCGAACGGCTGAGTGATGGTGGGTATCGTCTGGGGGTGCATATCGCCGATGTGAGCCACTACGTGCGCCCAGGCACTGCGCTCGATGAAGAAGCGTTTAGACGAGGGACGAGCGTCTATCTTGTTGATCGCGTCATCCCAATGTTACCACCTAAACTTTCAAATGGCATTTGTTCTCTGAACGAAGGTGTTTTACGCCTTGCTTTAAGCTGTCTTATCACCTTTGATCGAGACGGCCGACGCGTCGATTATGAACTCACACCGAGTGTGATTCGTTCCAAAGCGCGCCTTACGTATACAGAGGTCAATGCGCTCTTGCGTTCTCACCGAGAACGTTCCTCAGACGCAGATCGTACCGTAGATGCTGATCTTGCTTTACAGCCAGCCGATGTTTCAGACGGAGCCGTGTCGCTGGATAAAGTTCGTCTCTTTACGGATGATTTGTTGGCGATGGCCGAGCTTTCTGAACGCTTGCGCCGCCGTCGTATGGAACGCGGGGCCATCGATTTTGAATTGCCTGAGGCGCGTATCATCCTCGATGAACGTGGCCACCCCACCGATGTGACGTTGAGAAGTCGTGATCGTGCGGAGATGCTCATCGAAGATTTTATGTTGGCCGCCAATGAGACCGTTGCAGAACACATGGCACATCTCGAACTTCCCTATATATATCGGATTCATGAACGCCCCGATACTGAGAAATTGCAACAATTTGTCGAGTTTGTTATGAACTTTGGGTACGTCGTACACGGTTCGGTCGAACGGCTGACGCCGCGCGCGTTGCAGCGTATTTTAGAAGAGACCCGTGGTGAGCCTGAAGAGTCGGTGATCTCTACCGTGCTTCTTCGTTCTATGCAGCAGGCTCGTTACAGCGCTGAAAATCGCGGACATTTTGGCTTAGCTGCAACCCATTACACGCATTTTACGGCACCAATTCGACGGTATCCCGATCTGATCGCACATCGTTTACTGCGTGCGTATCTCTTTGAAAAGAATCTCGATCCGTCGTTCCTTCAGGACATGACACATGCGCTTCCGGGAATCGCCGATCATAGTTCCAAACGCGAACGCATTGCCATGGAAGCGGAACGTGAGACCGATGCCTTGAAGATGGCAGAATACATGCAAGATCATATCGGAGAAACGTTTCCAGCCGTGATCAGTGGAGTGACAGCCTTTGGTTTGTTTGTCCGTTTGAAGAATACGATTGAAGGGCTTGTCCACATCAGTTATATGGACGATGATTATTACCATTTCCAAGATCGCGCCTATATGCTTGTCGGTGAATATACGGGCAAAACGTACCGCCTCGGTGACGAAGTGCTTGTGCGTTGTCGAAGCACGAACATTGCCGAACGTCGTATCGACTTTGAACTCGTTGAGGAAGAAGATAGCACCCACCGGCGTCCCTCGCCGAAAGCGATTAAAGTCATTCGTCCGCAGTCTAAAACGTTTCAAAAACAGTCTTTCGGTACCCGCAGTGATAAAACATCACGGTTCAAAAACGACACGGCGCAAGAGACGTCTGGATCCAAAAAGGAAAAAAAACAAAAGCATAAAAAAAGTCATGCACAAGGTCATAAAAAAAACAAAAAAGGCAAGCAAAGTAAAAAACATGGCTCCAATCCAAAAAACTCATAGAGGTATGTAGAATTTAGTAGCAAAAGAGGGAGATCGCGTGAGCAAAACGGCTAGGGAAGAGAAGATACTTGCACAAAATAAAAAAGCACGCCATGACTATTTTATCGAAGATACGTATGAAGCAGGCATCGTCTTAACCGGTACGGAAGTCAAGGCGGTGCGACTGGGGAAAGTGAACTTAAAAGACAGTTTTGCTCGTTTTAAAGAAGGGGAACTGTTTTTATTAAACATGCATATCAGTCCTTATGAGCAAGGCAATCGCTTTAACCATGACCCACTGCGTACACGAAAACTCCTCCTCAAGCGTCGTGAGCTTGATCGCTTGCAAGGTCTTGTAAAACAAGAGGGCTACGCGCTCGTTCCGTTGGCCCTTTACTTAAAAGGTGGATTGATTAAAGTGGAGCTGGCGCTTGCTAAAGGTAAAAAACTATACGATAAACGTGAAGCGCTGAAAGAACAAGTCGTTAAGCGGGAAGTCGAACGTCATTTTCGGGAACGCCAAAAAGGTCAATGATCTGTAGACAGCATGATCTATAAACACCATGGGGAAGGAGCAGAATATGCAATTTTATATTGAGGCTTTCGATGAGAAAGGTTATGGACTCGCCTATCCATACGAACATGAACAAGCGATCCGCGCACAACAACATACGCTGCAACATCTCAAGCCAGTGCGCATTCCTTTTACGTTGCCAGGCGAAGTCGTCAATGCTGAAGCAACACGTCGCCGAGAAAAAGGATTGCAGGTCTACCGACAGACGGACATTCACAGGCCGCACACCGCGCGTGTTCAGGCTCGGTGTCCGCATTTTGGATCGTGTGGTGGATGCATGTTGCAACATATGTCCTATGCAGAAGAATTGCGGTATAAACGCGTACGTGTTCAACAGGCTGTGATGCGCGCCGGTTTTTCCGAGAACCTTGTCGAAGACGTCTTGGGGATGAAAGATCCGTGGATGTATCGTAACAAGATGGAATTTACATTTGCGCCGGATGGAACGCTCGGTTTGAATCGAATGGGTGATTTTCGCACCGTTGAACCTTTGTCGACATGTTACATCGCTCAACCGGAGATCGTGCATGTCATGAAGACGATTGCCCAATGGGCAAAGGCTTTTGGCCTTTCTGGTTACGATAAACAACAGCATACCGGTTTTTTGCGGCATATCATGGTTCGAAAAAGCGTACGTGGCGATCTTCTTTTGGCGCTTTTTGCGACGGAGGCGCCGTTATTCAGTACCGGTATACGACGACCGGATGTTCAAGCATTGCTCCAACAACTCGAGGCGCTCGAGGATTTAAAAACCGTGGTCTGGTATGTTTTTGGTGGGCGCGCTGATCGCGTCGGTTTTGATGAACGTTATATCTTAAAGGGGGAAGCGTTCATTGAAGATGAGCTTTTAGGGTTTAGGTATCGCCTACAACCGGAGACTTTTTTCCAGACAAATGCTATGCAAGCCGAACGGCTCTTACAAGTTGCCCTTGCGTATGCCGATGTACGTCCTTCGATGCAGGTGATCGATCTTTTTTCTGGCGTCGGGACGTTTACCCTTCCGCTCGCACGGCAGGCCGAGATGGCTTATGGTATTGAGATCGTCCAGCGTTCGGTAGAAGAGGCTGTGCGCAATGCAGAAAGAAACAACGTCCCTAACGTGCGTTTTTTTGCTGGCGATGTGCGCCGTTCATTGGACGCTGTGCTTGCGGCAAGTGGCCGCAGCCCCGATCGAATCGTCCTTGATCCCCCACGTTCTGGGGCTGGGGGTAAAGTGATGAGAAAGATTGGACGAAGTGGCGTTCCACGCGTTGTCTATGTCTCATGTCAACCAGAGACATGGGCAGAAGACTTAAAGGAACTTAAAGCCTTTGGGTATGTTTTAAAACGTGTACAACCGATAGACATGTTCCCCCAGACACCTCATGTGGAGTTGGTCAGCCTTTTAGAAAAAGAAGCTTAAGATCCAAGCACCCTCTTGTGTCGATGGGGTGTTGGATGGGCTTTGGCGTTTGATCATAGACCAATCATAGGTTGATAGATTATTAAAGATGAGTCGATCGATCGTACCTTTGAACCAAAGAATGCATCGGATGAAGGGAGTGTTGAGGCGCGTGGCACTGGAAGGTCTTATGGTGACGATGATCACTGTCCTAAGCGTGATGTTCATGGCGCTGATGGTATTGTTGATATGGCAGATGCGCATCTTGGGAGAATTAAAGCGGCGCTTTGTAGAAGCTGAAACACTACGTACAGCTCAAAATGAAAAGATGGAAGCATTGCAGGGAACGTTGATCCAACATGGAAGCATTCTCGATGCCATGTCACGGCAGACGGAGCAGAGTAAAAGTGTTGTTGAATTGACACAGGCTGTTGTGCGAGAGATGCGCGAGGGTATGACGCATTTTTTTGATCGCAATCTTGCACATGGTGAGACGGTGCGTCGTGAAATGCGGGAAGCGTTAGAAGCTTTTTCTGGACAGCAGTCGGCGAGTCTTAAATTCCAAGCCGAAGCTCAGGAACGTCAGCTCAGTGCTTTTCAAAATCAGCTTGCTACGTTTCAAGCGCAACTAAAAGGTCTTTTTGAAATGAGTGAAGCACGTCTGGAACGGATGCGGGAGACGGTTGAAGGCAAACTTACACAAATTCAAAAAGACAACAGTGAAAAGTTAGAAGTGATGCGCCAGACAGTCGATGAAAAACTTCATGCCACGCTAGAACGACGCTTGGGCGAATCGTTCCAGATGGTGAGCGAACGGCTGGAACAGGTGTATAAGGGACTCGGGGAAATGCAGACGTTGGCGAGCGGCGTCGGTGATCTTAAAAAAGTCTTATCGAACATTAAAACGCGCGGTACTTTAGGTGAAATCCAGCTGGCCACCCTTCTGGAACAGTTTCTCTCACCCGAGCAGTATGCTTATCAGATCGCTGTTACTGAGGGGCGGGAGCGGGTCGATGTCGCCATTCGTTTGCCTGGCAAAAAAGAAGACGAACCTATTTGGCTGCCGATCGACAGTAAGTTCCCGCTGGAAGACTACGAACGTTTGCTTGAAGCTGAAGAGCGTGCAGACATCGAAGGCGTCAAACTAGCTGGTAAGGCTTTAGAAGATCGTCTGCGCCAAGCGGCCAAAAGCATTCATGATAAATATATCCACCCACCGCGAACGACAGATTTTGCCTTACTATTTGTACCGACAGAGAGTCTGTTTGCAGAGGTGTTGCGTCGCCCCGGGCTTTGGGATGAGCTGGCTCAAAAAATGCGTGTTGTGATCGTCGGTCCGACCACGCTTACGGCGTTTTTAAATAGTTTACAGATGGGTTTTCGAACCTTGGCCATCGAAAAACGTTCGAGCGAAGTATGGTCACTGCTTGGTGCTGTCCGAACAGAATTTGGTAAGTTTGCCGGACTTCTGGAAAAAACACAGAAAAAATTGCAAGAAGCAAGTAAAAGCATTGAAGATGCTAGCCGCAAAACGCGAACGATTGAACGTCGTTTAAAAGATGTCACAGCGCTTCCCCAAGAAGCTTCGATGCAACTTTTGGGCATAACCGATGAAGCGTTAGAAGCAGATGCTATCATGGTTGTCGAGGATTAAAAGAACAAGGCGCTCGCTGGTAGGCGGTTGAAGATAAATCAAAAACATGCTATAATGTTTTTGCACCAACGATGTGCACACATCGAGCGGGGGCGTTTTGGATTCGACGGGGACTGATCGAGCAACCGTAGCGAGCCGGGGGGCTGCGCACCCGTAACAACGCAGACGCCAACAATAACTGGCAACAAACAACAACTCGCTTTAGCTGCTTAAGTCAGCTAACCTCTACCACCCTATCGCCTACGTAGGGTGACTAGGGGCCAACCCGAGTAGGCTACGCGGTTCGCCTTCCGCCTGGAGGCGGCTGAAGAAGACACATCAGGCACAGCTTTAAGTGATCCTGTTCGGGGGAGCGCTTAAAGCGCATCAAAACCCGAACTGCGCTCGGAGAAGCGGTTGTGGCGAGGTCTTCGGACAGGGGTTCGAGTCCCCTCGCCTCCACCATACATACGACCGAGCTGCTAACCCTCCATAGCGCCTATCCGCGGTTAAACGAAGACGTTACAAGGCTTTATCCGTTGTAGCGTGTCACGAGCCAAAACCATAGCAAGAAAGTATAAAAAGCAAGGAAGGGATTCATCCCTTCCTTGCTTTGGCTTTTACAGGTGAGATCAAGCAGGCCAGATTAAGCGTCATGACCGATCTTCAGCAAGTGCGGCGCTGCCAGCACGCGATAATAGATCCACTCGAGTGCGATCAGGAGTGCGCCAACGGCAAAGGGTAACAGTGGGGAGCCATACTCCAACAACAGTCCGCCGAGGTAGCTGGCCAATGCGCTCGAGATGGCACGAAACAAAGAGCGAAAGGCAGCAAAACTATCGCGTCGTTCCTCCACAACATAGGACATCGTTTGACTTTCAATGAGATTGTTAAGCATCGTAAAAGCGCCGCCGCGAATGAGGAAAAAAGTAGTGAAGATGCCGAGGGGCAAGGGCAGAGCGAGTAAGAATAAAAGCAGCATATTGGCGATGAATAGAAGGTGGTACGTCTTCTGTTGACCGAAGATCGATAAGACGCGTGGCAAACTGAGCGAGCCAATAAATAAGAAAAACCCGGCGAGGGTGAGCACCCAGCTGATCGTTTCATCTCCTGCGTTAAAGTGAAGTTTTAAAATAATGTTTTGAAACGGTGTAATGACTGCAAAGACGCTACCAGAAAGCATGACAAGACCAATGAGTTGCCACTCCGAGATAGAAAGCAATCGAAAAACATTGAACGGCTTGCTCAATGCTTTTTTTTGTCCGTC
>JAVERJ010000022.1:0-15964 GCA_034007185.1 Candidatus Carbonibacillus sp.
GATAAACCTTGTGCTTATTATCTATTTTACTATTAAACCTCGTCTTGCTTCCATTTCTTTCAAAGAACTATTCCCTAAATGGGAGTGCAAAGATAATAACAGATTTGCCACTTTTCCAAAAAAAAAATAAAAAAAATCAACAAATATTTTGTTAAAATTTGTAAGAGACTATTAATCTAATACTTAGCTTAAAATAAAACTGAATATTTTTTAAATTTGTTACGTTTAATTAACTTTTTTAATTTTACCACAAATTGAATTTGTGAAAAAACGAAATAAAACTCAAACACAAGCATTCGATATTAACAATAAAATTGTTGTGCTTAGCATAATTGTGCTTAGTTTTTTACTATACGGAAAATCAATTTCAAATGGCTACAATATCGACGACGACTATGTAATTGAAAATCACGAACTTGCACAAGGTGGAGTAAAATCAATTCCTAAAATATTTACCAGCAGATATCACACAAAAGATAACTACTACTTTGGGTATAGACCTTTAACGGTAGCTATATTTGCAATTGAATATGATTTTTTTATAAATATTTTAGGAATTAAGGCTGAACTATTTCCTCATATAGCACATTTCTTTAATATTATATACTATATATTATGTTGCTCAATCCTATTTCTTGTATTAAAGACATTATTTAAAACTATAGATAATAATGTTTTAATTGCTTTTATTAGCACAATAATATTCTTAGCTCATCCTATTCATTCTGAGGTTGTATTGAGTTTAAAAAACAGAGAAGAAATCCTTATGTTGTTTTTCTCATTATTATCCTTTTCGCAATCTTTAAAATATTACGAAACACGCAAATTATACAGATTAGGTTTAGGGAGTTTATTTTTAGCTCTTGGTTTCTTAGCTAAAGAATCGGCAGTGGTATTTTTAGCAATTATACCTTTTAGTATTCTATTCTTCAAAACTAATTATAAAATCATTAATATTAATCTCAAACTTAATAAAGGTTTATTTAGCATTTTATTTGTAACACTTATAGTATTTGTTTTATCAATACAAAACCTTACAATATTTAATGGAGAAAAAATTGATAATCCTATTCAGATATTTAATTATAGGTATATTAATACACTAACTGCTACAGTAGCTTTAATGCTTCTATATAATTTAAACTTAATCTATGTTTTAGTTACTAAGAAAATACCATTCAAAGATTTTATAAAAAATAAGTTTTTTATTTTGGGATTGATTTTAGTTATATTAACTCCAATTATTGCCAACAACACCATAACTCTTATATTTTTCTGTGTTTTAACATTACATATTTATAGTATTAGTAAAAAGAGCATAACCAAACCAACAAATCCGATAATAACATTAAAAAAGCATAAGAAATGGATAGCCCCTTTGGCAATATCAGTATTAGCTTTAAGTGCTTTAATTATAATTATTTCACTTACTCAAAAAAACCTTTTACCTGAAGTAAATGCACCTGTACATAAATGGCAAAATCCAATATTTGAACGCACTCAAAATTTAAGCGACAAAATTGGAATTGCATTATACTCATTAGGCTTTTACCTAAAGCTAATTTTTATCCCTTATCCCCTAAGATTTTACTATGGATACAAAATGGTTCCTGATGTTGACATCAATAATGTGTGGGTAGTATTAAGCCTTCTGATTCACATAGGATTAGCTCTTTGGGCTCTAAAATCATTTAACAAAAGAAAGCTAATTTCTTATGCAATTATTTTCTATCTTATTGCCATAATTCCATTCTCAAATATTGTGTTCCCCTTAACCGGAATAATTGCCGAGCGTTTATTATTTATTGCAAGTATTGGTTTTTCAATAGCGTTTAGTATTGTTGTGATAAAGGTATCAAATTCAATATTTAAGCATAACATTACAAAGCAAATAGCTAATACATCTTTAATAATTACATTGTTAATATGCATTCCGGCAGCGGCTTACACAATTAATCGGAATTTACACTGGAAAGACAGAATCAGTCTTTATAAACATGATATTCAATTCTTAGAAAACTCCGCCAAAGCTAACAACTTATATGCTAATTTAGTAATTGCTGAGGTTTATGAATACATGAAAATAAAGAAAGACCCAACTGAAAAAATTCCAGAAATAAACTTAGCTATTAAACATTACGAACAAGCAATAAAAATTGATTCTACTTATTTAAACCCCATGCATAATTTAGGATACATATATTTAATAATTGCACGCAATTATGAAAAAGCTAAAATATATTTCGATAATTGTATAGAACTTGACAGCACATTAGATGAAGCATATTTAAATCGGGGTATGGCAAATTATTATCTCAAGAATTATAATCAGAGCATTAATGATTTAGAAAAACATTACAAATTTGACAAGACAGGTAAGAATACTGATAAGGTGTTTTATTATATAGGGCTATCATACCTTGCCAAAGGAGACACGACAAAAGCTAACACAAATCTTTTAAAGACACTAGAAATCAATGACGTTTCAAATGTTGTAATTAACGATATAAAAGAAACTTTTGTAGAGAACAAGGATTTTGATTTAGCAATTAAAGCGGTTGATATTCTGATAAAACGAATACCGAACGCCGATGTTAATTATGTTGAAAAAGGGAACTATTATTTATTAAGCGGTGATACTATATCTGCTATTGATAATTGGGAAATAGCATTCGAAAAGTACAATGGAAACTTTAATATTGCAATGACACTTTCTCAGTACTGGCGGGAACAAGGCAATATAGAAAAAGCCGAATACTTTACTAATAAAGCAATTGAATTCCGCAAGAATCAAAACACTCAACAATATTAGTTACAATAATTATCCAACAAATACTGTGCATCCGCATCTCCCTGATTAGCTGCAGCTTTAAAATCATTACAGGCTTTTATAAAATCCCCTATCTCTAAATATGCCATGCCTCTTCCCAACAAAAGTTCAACATTATTATAATTATAATTCAAACCTTTGGAAAAAACCTCAACTGAATTTGAAAATTTCTTCTGCAAATAGAATAAAACTCCATATTCAGCATACACTTTGTAATTATGAGGAGAAACCTTTAAGCCTTTCTTAAACCATTCTTCAGCTTTAATATAATCTTTAGCAGCAATATGATTTTTAGCTCTATTAATAACAAATTCAATAAGATTGTTTGTATCATAATCAGAAAAATCATCACTATTATCAATAATATATTTTAGTTCCCTAAGCTCATTTAGTTTTTTAATGTTTTCGTGTGCTTGTTTATAATCAGGATTAATTTCTATTGCTTTCACAAAATACTCCTCTGCCTCATCAAAACGAGAAATATCCATTAAAACACCGCCTTTATTATTATATGCAGAAAAAGACAAAGGATACATTTCTATTGCTCTATCAAAATCTTTTAAAGCAAGAAACAAATTACCAATACGATAATTTGCCCTCCCCCTGTTATTGTAATACTGATGGTCTTCGTTAATCTCAATTGCTTTATTATATAATTCAATTGATCTAACAGGATCGTTTTTTTCGGAGTAATAAGCCAAACCCAAACTAAAGTACGCATAATCGTTTTCGGGTTCTACTTCTAAACTCTTTTCCCATAACGTAAACGAGTCCTTCCATATATATTTATCTACATACGTGTTAATAGAAAATCCAGATAAAATAACACCCAAAAATACAACAACAATAAATGTTTTCTTCTTCTTAAAAAAGTAGTCGGCTATTAGTCCAAGCAAAATAAACAATCCTACATAAGACAAATAAGTGTATCTATCAGCTGCTACAACACGCCCACCTATTGGTATTATGTGCAAAACAAGACTTATATTTAATAAGAAAAATAATACTCCAAATAGAACAATCCTGTTTTTCTTAAAATACTTAAAAAGGATAAAGGCAAAAATCGCAAACACTATTAAAGCAATAAAAAAGTCTGATATTATATAATTAGGTAATGAACCATCAGTCAAACGTTCAGGGTAACTTACCATTGGGTTTTGACCTTGCAGAAGAAAAAAACGTTTTATGTAATACAAAAAACTAAATCCCATCAAAAGAAAACGTTCACCAAAAGAAAAAGCATTACCAGAATCCATAGGATTATCCCAAAAACCGACTAAGGATTTTAAATTTAAACCAGCTAAATTATATTTTATTCTCTCTATCATATTAAAATGATGAAAGTCGAGTACAAACACAAGTACAAACAGTAGTAATAGTATAGTAAACAATCCCTTGTTTAGCTTACTTAAATTTTGAATTCTATTGTAAAGCTTTTTATTAAATAAATTGAGCAAAAGAAATACTGAAGAAAAGACTGCTAGTGCAGCAAAAATCCATATGCTGAAATCAAATGTTCCTAAAACTCTGCATGATTTGATAAAAGATGTTAAAACATGAAAAATCAACCAAAATCCAATCAAAATCGCCAACATATAGTACTTAGAAAAGAAAAATCGTTTAATAACATCCATCTTTTTTATTGTTATCAGAACGATGACAGTAATAAGTGCAAATGCCCATAAATCGAGCAAAATAAATATTAAAAATACTTTTTCAATAATCGATTCCCAATTAAGCTTCTTATAAAAATACCAATCGAGAGCCAATAGGACAACCGGCAATGCCAATGCCTGAATTTTTGCTAAACTTGCAAGATATACTATTACACCTGAGATAAAAAACCATAAATACTTTTTCTTAAGTTTTTCGCTCTTAATACATTTAATATATGAAATAAAAGACAGTAGTGAGAAAAGCACAAATAGCAAATCCTTACGTCCTGTTATCCATGCCACAGCTTCTACAAATGCCGGATGAACAGCAAACAAAGCAGCTACAATTAAAGGAGTAAATTTTTTACTTGGTAAAATAAGTCGAATAAAGAAAAAGACCAAAACAATATTAATAATATGCAAAATTAAATTTGTGATGTGATGCAATTTTGGAGACGCCCCCGACACCTGATATTCAACCATATAAGTCCATATTGCTATTGCCTTATATCTATTTTCCTGATAATGATAGCTTAGGTTTTCTTTGCTTAACTCTGTAAATCTGGGATTAAAACGAATATTATCATCATCGTCCCAATTTACAAAATCAAAACCTGCAGTACCCGAATAAACAATTACCGCCAACACAATGGGTATCAGCAATAGATATATCTCCTTTATTCGAAAACTCATTTTTTTCACCTATTCAAACTATTTATTGAGCAAATTTAATAAAATTTAAAAGTCTATTATTATTATCTCTCTTAATTAGCTTTTGTATATTTGTTGTTTAAAAAATAGATTAATTAATTGCACCAAAAAATTATAATAGAAAACACACAGAAAAAACCGGTATCACTACAATTAAAAAAAATGTGGGAATACAGGGCTCTTATTAAGGTATTTACAATCCGCGACATTAAAGTACAATATACACAAACCCGTTTAGGAATTTTATGGAGTCTTGTTCAAGCAATAGCAGCAGCCTTAATTGCAAATTTCTTTTTTGGAAAATTGGGAGGATTTAGTTCAGGAGATGTACCATATTTAGTATTTGCATATCCCGGGATAATTGCCTGGTATTATTTTTCTTATATTGTTACCTATTCAGGCACATCACTAATGCAATCGCAGCACATAATTAAAAAAGTGTTTTTCCCAAAATTAATTCTTCCTTTTTATAAATCAATAGTAGGTTTGGTTGAATTTGCTTCATGGTTTATTGTATATGCCGGCATTGTAATTTATTATTCGCACAGCTTTTCAATAAACATTATTGCACTTCCATTAGCACTCTTATGTAATATGATTGTAGGGCTTAGTGTTGGCATTTGGCTTAGTGCAATTACAGTTCGCTATCGAGATGCCATGCTTATTATTCCATTCCTTATAGGTTTTGGGATACTTTTAACACCTGTGTTTTTTGATACAATAATGATACCGTCACAATATCATTTTTTTATTTATTTAAATCCAATGGCAGGAGTAATTGCTCTTTACAGATGGATTTTATTAGGCTCTGAGTTTTCGATATACTATTTATTTGGGCTTATCCCAACATTATTGATATTTATCGGAAGCTTATTTTATTTTAGACGTGTAGAAGCAATTATGGCAGACGTAATTTAAACTCTTGATTTTTTTATAAATACTATTATGCAAAATAAAAAATTTTACCTTGAAGTTTCAAGAAAATACAAATACAAAATGCTCTGGACTATATCAAGCCATTGCAATTTCAATTGTGTATATTGCTACAATGCAAAAGAAATATTGGATAATTTCATAACCAAAATTTATACTCCCGAGCATATTGCCGAAAGTTTTAATAAAACCGGCAAAAGCTGGTTAATTTTCTTCCTTGGTGGTGAACCATTTTTAATGCCAGACTTTTTACCCTTAATGCATGAACTTACAAAAAAACATCATATTCAGATATCTACAAATTTGTGCTCCGATAATGTTTTTAAATTCCCCGATTATGTCCCTACCGACAGAGTAATGCTTTTAAGTGCCTCTTTTCATGTACTCGAAAGAGAAAAAGTTGATCCTGATTTCTCGAAATATATTGAAAAATACCACTTCCTGAAAGATCATGGTTATAATATAATTGGAAATTATGTTACATATCCCCCACTATTTAACCGCATTGAAAAAGATTTTGAATACTTACACAAACACGGAGTAGAAAAAATAATGCCTATTCCATATCGTGGAGAGTTCGAGGGTAAACACTACCCCTACGAATACTCAGACCAACAACTCGAAATAATTGCTAGATTAGCTGATCTAAAGAAAAGTGAAGTTAATTTCCCATGGCCTCAGACAACAAAGAAAGGCATTATTTGCGAGGCCGGACACAGATACTTTACAATGGATAACTTCGGAAATGTAATTCAATGTTTCTCTGTAAAGAAAAGCTTTGGCAATTTATTTGAGGGTACATTTATCCCTAACAAACGAAATACAAAATGTATGTCGGGCTCCGAAGAATGGTACGATTGCTATCTTGGAAAGATAAGAACTAATGTTTTTGATAAAATAGGTGCATTCTTGCATAATAAATAGAATATAATAAGTAAATTTGGTTTTTGTTCATAGATTAGAACAATCATAATACTTAAAAATGAATACTAAAGGACATAATAAGAATAGAGTCTTTTTAATAAATCTAAGCACAATAAATTTTAAAAAAGACAACAAACTTTATATGCCTCAACCTCATTTAGGGATTCTATGTTTAAAAGAAATCTCTAAAAATTATAATATAGATATTAATGTGTTAGATGGTGATTTTAATAATCTGAATGATGAAAATATTCTAAAAAAGATATTAAAATCAAAACCGAAAATAATTGGGTTTTCTCCATTTCAATATACAATGGAAAGAATAATAGGTTTAATAAAAAAGATAAAGTCCAAATTACCTAACACAATAATTATTCTTGGAGGAGTTCATGCTTCAATTACAGCTATTGATATTTTAACAGACTTTGATGAAATTGACTATATTATAAAAGGTGAAGCAGAAGTTTCGTTCCCCAAATTAATATTGACAATTTTAAAAATACAACAAACAAATTTTACCGAAATTGACGGATTAGTATATAGATTAAATGAGAGTATTATCGAAAATAATGCAAGCGTATTCCCTGACTTAGATTTATTACCTAATTTAGGTAGTCAGCAAATACCTTTTACAAATGAAATTTCGTTAGTTACTTCAAGAGGATGTGTTTCTAATTGTTCATTTTGCTGTACTCCGTATTATATGAAACTAACAGGTAATAGCAAATATAGATATCAAAGTCCGGAAAAAGTCCTCAAAGACATTACCGAAATAGTCCAAAGCAGCGAAAATAAAGAAATATCGATTTATTTTCCTGATAGCGACTTTTTAGGTTTAAATGACAAAACCATTGCGAGAGTTTCTAAAATCGCAGATTATATATTATTAAATAATATTAAAATTGAAATTAAACTAGCCTGTCAAGCTAAAGCAATTGTTAAAGCCGGTATTGAATTCTGGGAAAAGCTAAAAAAAGCAGGATTAACAATGGTATTTTGTGGATTTGAGTCTGGCTCTGATGAAGATTTGGCTTATTATAATAAATCTTCAAATGTTAATGATGCTTTAGGGGCCTATAAAATACTCAGCGAGTGTAATATTGGGTTACATATTGGTTTTATAATGTTTAATCCATATTCAAACAAAAATAAATTATTAGAAAATATAAATTTTTTAAAAAAGGTTGATCAGCTACATATATACGGAAATATTTCAAGAGAAGTTTCTGCATATCCGGGAACCAAAATATTTCATGATTTAGGAATAGAAAAACTATTAAACTATAATAAGAGATATTTAACACCTCAAATTAAATATAAAAGCAATACAATTGAAGATATAAAAAATGCATTCTGTTCTTACAGCCCCGTACAAATGCTAATTGATTTTATGTATTACAAGTTTGATTTTGGACTTATAAGCGGAAAAAAAACAATCCCCTGCGATAAATATTCTTATAAAGTTGACGATAATTTACGTAAATCGTATATACATTACAAAAACGCTAGGGCAAATCTAATAGAATCTTATGCAACAAAAATCATAAACTCGTTTGATGAGAATATTAATGATATCGGAAATAAAATGAATTCCGCATTATTAGAAAAGCATCAGGAATTTTTAGCACATATTAGCACTAATATTTTTTATCAAACAAAAAAATCAAAACTATCCAATACAATATTTCCATTTTTCAAAAGAAAAAATATTAATTATACTCTGATTTAAATAATAAGTATGAACAGTAACAAAAAAAAAGTATTTGTAATTGACCCACCTTCGCAATGCCCTTTACGCAGTCTTGATGCATCAAAAATCAGGAATTATTTTAGCATTAATAATTACATTATATCAGACAGCTTAGATGATGTTGATTACATAGTATATGTTACCTGCTCTGTATCACCTCAAGACGTAGTAAATTCTATTAAAACAATTAAGGAGTTAAAACAGCATAAAGCACAATTAATAGTAGCCGGGTGTATGCCTGGAGCAAATCTTGAAGAACTACGAGAAATATATGATGGTCCGGCAATTGCCACTAAAAACATTGAAGAGATTGACAAATTCTTTCCCGATTTCAGGATAAAATTTAATCAAACTCCCGAGCCACATACTTATAATTATGCCGAAATGGATGAAACGATTTTTTACACAAAACATGATTATTACTCTCTCAGTTCTCTTCTGAAAAATTATGGACTTTCAGAAACTTTTTTCAGGAAACGAGCCCGTCTTAATGATTACAAAAAATTCTTAAAAGACAATCAAGGATACAACACCGACGACAAATGCTTTATATTAATTGGTTACGGTTGCACAAACAATTGTGCATACTGCAATATACGGAGAGCAGTTGGCACAATTAAAAGCAAACCTATCGAAGATATTGTTAAAGAATACAAAGAACTTTTAGAAAATGGGAATAGGATATTTCATTTTCTTGCCGATGATATAAGTTCTTACGGTATGGATTTTAAAAGTTCCTTAAACGAATTATTAGACACTTTATCAAAAACAGACAAGGGGTATCATGTAAAATGGTCGCTACATGGCATGAACCCCGGCTGGATAGTAAATAACCAAGAGTTTCTGATGCCTTATATTCGCACAAAAAAGGTTTGGGACATTACTATTGCTATGGAAAGTGGCAGCGATAGAATTATTAAACTAATGAACAGGCATTATATAGTTAATGAAGTTCAAGATACTTTAAAATCTTTCAGAAAAATTAATCCGGGACTAAGAATTGACGGACTATTCTTTGTAGGATTCCCAACCGAAACAGAAAAAGATTTTAATGAAACTCTTAATTTTGTTAAAAATATCAGATTCGATAATGCTAGAGTAACATATTACTATGAATTTGATTACTTACCTGCTGCAAAACTTTTCCCAAAAGTTAGCCCCGAAGAAATGAAACGTAGAATAGCAATTATGGAAAACCTACTTTATAAACAAAAAGTAGATTCCTTATATCTTGCACATAAAAATAACCCACATTCTTTGTAAAACTGTTTCTATCAAATTTTTAAGTTTAGTTACTATATATAATATTTTATTATTTTTACACATAAAATCATTATAAGATCACTGTTGAATACTATAAACAACAATAGCATTAAAAATAAAAAACGGATTTTATTAATCAATCCTGATTACGAACTTCATACAAGGAACTTTTATGAACCAATTGAATTAGGCATAATTGCCTCTATCACCCCCACAGATGAATGGGATATAAAAATTGTAGATCTAAGAATAGATAGTATTAATGATTTTAAAGCCGACCTTGTTGCAATTACTGCACGAGTTCTGAATATAAATTCTACATATAAAATTCTGGAAAACTTTCGCAAAAATGGTGCAAAAACTATAATTGGAGGAATACACGCAACTCTGTTTCCGGATGAAGCCCTTAATTATGCAGATTGTGTAGTAATAGGTGAAGCAGAAAGTGTATGGGCAAATATCTTAAAAGATTTTAATGCACAACAACTTAAACCCCAATACTTTGGCTCAACGGATTTAACATATAAATTAGATCGTTCTCATTACAAACACTACTACAAAACGGCATCCATACAATTATCTCGTGGTTGTCCTCTTGCATGCGATTTCTGCTGTATTAACAAAATACACAAACAAAAACATTTTTTTAGAAATACTGATTTGGTAATTGAAGAAATTAAAACCATAAAACACAAAACCCTTTTCTTTACCGACGAAAATATTTATGGCTTTACAAAAGAAAACAGAAACCACGTAATTAATTTATTTAAAGAAATAATTAAGCAAAGACTAAATAAGAATTGGATAGGCATGGTTTCGATTAATGCAGGTATGGATGATGAATTCCTTTATTATGCACAAAAAAGCGGATGCAAATTATTAATTATCGGATTCGAGGCAGATGATAAAGAAAGCCTGATGATTCTAAACAAAACTCAGAATGCAAAACTTATTGATAATTACAGTGCAATAATAAATAGAATACACAAACATAAAATTGCTGTATGTGGAGTTTTTATTTTCGGATTAGCAAACGACACCAAAAAAAGCATTGAAAATAGAAGAAAATATTTATTAAACTCAAAATTGGATTCATATCTAATTACTTTGCTAACGCCCCTGCCAGGTTCTAAACTTTATGAAAGAAATTTAAAAAATCATAATTTAAAATTCACAAATTTCCCAACCGATTGGGATAAATACAATTTTTATACAGAACATTTTAAAGACTACAAAATTGATAATATAGAACAAATATATCAGAAGATTAACCAAGACATTAACAAACCAAGATTCTTGATTTCAAAAATTTTTAAAACTCTGATAAACACGCAAAGTATTTCAAGTACTTTATATTCTAATTTTTACCTTGTTAATCATCGGTCTGAAGTTAATAATGTACCTTTTCTACGATTACTCAATAAAACTTTTGAGAACAAACATCGTAGATTTTATATCAAACAGCTAAGGAAATAATTAGCCAAGTAAAGAGTTCTCAAAAACTCTTATTATTTTTAGCCTTTCTTAATAAAACAAGGCTCCAAATAATAATGCTGAATATAAAAAATAATATTGCAATAAAGGTTGAAGGATTGTCAAAGAAGTATGCCCTTGGCAAAAAGAATACTGAGCTTAAAATTTCGGACAAAATAAAAGAGTTATTCAAGCAAAAAAAGCATATTACAGAGTCCGAAAAAGAGTTTTTTGCATTAAAAAATATAGATTTTGAAATATATAAAGGCGAAACTATTGGGATAATTGGCAGAAATGGAGCAGGGAAAAGCACATTATTAAAAGTACTTAGCAGAATAACTGAACCATCCGAAGGTCGTATTATTCTTAATGGAACAGTAGCCTCTGTTCTTGAAGTCGGAATGGGTTTCCACCCGGAATTAACTGGCAGAGAAAATGTTTTTTTAAGCGGTGCTATGCTTGGAATTCCAAAAAGCAAAATCACAGAAAAATTTGACGATATAGTTGAATTTGCCGGCATGCAAAGATTTATTGACACCGCCGTTAAGCACTATAGCAGTGGAATGTACGTAAGATTAGCTTTTTCTGTAGTGGTTAACATAGAAGCTGACATTTTACTTTTCGACGAAGTTCTTTCGGTTGGCGATTATTCATTTCAGATGAAATGTTACGATAAAATCACTAAACTGGCTAATTCAAATAAAACTATTGTGATTGTAAGTCATAACAATAACGATATTTTAAGATTGTGCTCTAAAGTAATGATCTTGAATAAGGGACATTTAACTGATTTTGGAGATACCAGCATGGTAATGAAATACTTTGAGCAGTCTATATCGGAATCTCCTGCAATTAACGAAAAAGAAGAAAAAAATAACAAAGAAATATCAATCAAAGAATACAATTTTGAAAACACTTTAAAAAAGGAATGGACTGATATTTCGGAAGCACCAGGAGATGAAAAAATTAAAATTAGAAAAGTTTTTATCGAAAACGAAACACGAAAAGGAGATACAAAAATATTTACTAGCGATAAATTCAGCATAAACTTTGAGTATGAGAAATTTTACGACAACGATTATTACGACATAGGATTTATATTTTCTAATATGAACTATATGTTCCTTGGCAATCATTTCGGCAATTCAGACCAAAATATGGAAGACTTTAAACTAAAGGGAACATATAATGTAAAAGCTGTCATTGAAGAAAAGTTTTTTAATAATACAATCGTTTCATTAGGTTTTGGAGTTTATCGTAACAATGGAACTGTAGTTTGTTTTGATGCAAACACATTGCACATAAAAATTGAAAACCATAAAGCTGAAGAGATTCATGGCTTATCAAGTGTGGACCAAAATTTCCCCGTGCCCCTTAAACCTAAAAACATGAAATGGGAAATTAAAAAACTTAAATAATTATTATTGAAATTGAAATTATTTATAGAAAATGAAAAAAATATTACTTATAAATCCAAAATCCGGTTTTGCAAGTTTTACATTTAACGAACCTTTGGTTTTGGGAGTTTTAGCAGCACTTACACCCGATGATTACAAAATTGAATTTATTGACGAGAATTTTGAACCTTTTACTTATCGTGAATGTGATTTAGTTGCAATTACCTCATCTACATCTGCAATAAATCGTGCATACCATATTGCAGAACAATACAATAAAAATGGGATACCTACAATAATTGGAGGAATTCATGTTTCGTACCTTCCCGAAGAAGCCACTAAATATTTTACCAGCGTTGTAGTTGGTGATGCCGAAGGAGTTTGGCATACTTTGCTTAAAGATTTTGAAAACAACTCACTTAAAAAGATTTACGAAAATCTTGATTTTAAAAACAGGTATATTGTTGCTCCAAAAAGAAGCATTTTCAAAAAATACAAATATGGTGCTGCAAGTATTGAGACCAGCCGTGGCTGCACAGGCTCTTGCGATTACTGCTCTATTCACGCTCTTTATCATAACAGAAGGCATACCAGACCAATCGAAGACATTGTTAAAGATTTAGAAACAATTGACAAAAAAGTTGTCTTTTTTACTGACGACAACTTTATAGGAAATTTTAGGGATAAAGATAGAATTAAAACCATACTTGAAGCACTGATTAAATTCGATAAAAAATGGGCGGCATTCTGTACTCTCGATATCGTAAAACATCCCGACCTACTTGAATTATTTCAGAAAAGCGGTTGCGTAATACTGTATATTGGAATCGAAACCGACCAAATCGACACCTTAATCACTATTAAAAAACCCATAAATAAGCGTGTACTCGGCGATTTAAGCTTAAAAGACTGCCTAAAAATAATACACGGCTACAAAATCAGTGTTATGGGTTTCCTTATTTTCGGATTCGATACCGACCAAAGCATTGATGAAATGTACCTGAGGATGGAAAGAATTGATAAATCGGGAATAGACTGGTATGTTATATTTTTATTAACTCCTATTCCGGGTAGTCAAATATTTTTTAACCTGCGAGATGAGAATAGAATTATAAAAAACAACTACCCTAAAGACTGGGAACAATACAATTTTACTAATTCAGTATTTACACCTAAAAATTTCAGCCCCGAAGAACTAAACGAGTTTTTTATCAAGACCAACACGTATTATTATAATCAGAAAAACACACTTAAACGATTCATGAGAACCTTAATAAGCACAAAGAGTTTAAAAAGCACCACATACCTATACCTTTGGGCGATAAACAATTACAGCAATGTAAGAGGCTATTGGCACATGAAAATCTTTCAGTTTTTTGTAAAAATATTTTTGAAGTAATTTAAAAGGTAAAATATGCTGTTACTGAAATTCAATAATAAAATTCTTTTCTTGTACGCAGCTGTATTTTTTTTGTTGATTACACTATTTTTAATCTATGCATCAAAAATTAATATTTACGAAGATTTAAAAATAGAAATAGAACCTACAACCAAAGCCCAACTTTTCATAATTACCCCTCTAGGCAAAGAAATACAGTTAAAAGCAGAAATAAGCGGAACTTATAAAACTACCCAAACTTATGCCACTAAACTTCTAATAAAACTTAGCTCTAATCTATCAGTTACAAATATTAACAAGATTATTATAAACGGGAAGGAACTTAATTATCAATCTAATCAAACTAATAATTCAAATGACTATTTAATAATAGATATTCCCTATAGAACCAACACAAATTTCGCAGAAAAAATAAACTATATATTATTATCAAACCTCCCATTTGATAATAAGAGTAATAATTTACTATTGCTAATATTTTCTCTAATACTATTAATAAATATATTGTTGATAATTGCACTGAAAAAAGAAAGCAAAAAACATTTATTACAAAGAATAAAGAAAAACCTAAGTATTCGGCAAATAAAATCTGAATTTTTCAAACCATATCTTCAAATTTCACTTTTTGCTTTGCTTTGGTTAATTTTAATAATACTAACAATTAGGTAAGCCTTGAAGAATAAAATCAAAATAAATAGCCCTACCCTACTAGCATTCCTGATTTTTGCTTCGGTTTTCTTATTGTTATTCATACCGTTTCCTCTAAATAAAACTATAGGTGGCACTTGCGACGCATTGCTTACAATAGCTTCAGGCAATTTTTTCGGAAATTTCTTACAATCGGTTTTTGGAACTGAAATACTTACATCTTCGCTTTATCCGGGTACAAACATCCTCCAGTGGGGCGAAAGTGCTGTAGGATTATTGTTTTTATTCAATTTTTTTAAAATATTAGGTTGTAATGATATTTTAAGTTGGTATTTTTATGTTGTTACAATTTTCTCATTAAACAGTCTAGGGGTATTTGTATTATCGCACCACTATACTAAAAACTTTTTTTTATCAATATTAGGAGGAATTTTATTTGCGTTTACAAATTTTGCTTTCGTAAATATTGATGACGCCCATGTGTTTTTTTATTTTTTTACTGCCATTTCGGTAGTTTTACTTTTACGGTACAAAAAGAGCGGCAAAATTCGATTACTCTATATCGCTTCTATAATATCGGCATTACAGATATACTTCTCGATATATGTGTTTGTTTACGGCACCCTTGTGTTTACAGTTTTCTTTATTTATGCTACTAACTTGTTTCAAAGGCTAAATCAAAAAAAGCTTATTCAAACTGTAACAAGTTTTGGTTTCTATTTATTGATAATTTTACCCTTTGTTGTTTTTTATTGGCAAGCAAAAACTCACACTCAAGCATATATCCCCGAATTTGGGAGCTGGAACAATATAATCTCTAATGCATACCTGAATTTTAGCGACTTCTTTAGAGTGATGCCGAATAATATTGTTTACCCTTCAGAATTTAAAGAAGTTGATGTAATGTTTTCGTTTTTCGAAATGCGAAAATCCGCTTTTATAGGAACATTCTTGATGAGTGCAGGCTTATTTTTTTCAATA
>JAVERJ010000023.1:0-15335 GCA_034007185.1 Candidatus Carbonibacillus sp.
TCCGACTTCGACCACAATGGCTACAAAGCGGCTCTGTCAAGGGCAACACGTGCGCACGACAGTCCGTACAAAGCAAGGCACCTAGTGGGTGCTCGTTGTCAACATCATACATACGTTCACAGAGCAAGCATTTATTTTCTTCCAAAATAAAGTAATGCTTTATATGATCAAGTATGCCTGGAAAGAACCGTTCGATGTGTTGTTGAATGGACTTTTTCAAGGGTTTACTTGTTTGAGAAACATCTTTAAAAGCATCTGGATGAACATGCTCCAGCAGAGGATACGATTGGAGCATATCACGTGCAGAAAGCTTTTTTCCTTCTGGCATCGTGATGGCCCATGCATTCATCCAACGAATATGTTCGATCGCCGAACGAATCGCCGAATGATACGTATGACCCCAAAAAACCACCTCTCCTGTTGGATCATGAGCCTTCCGTCCTGCGCGACCAGCGATCTGTACGAGTGACGGCGCATCAAAGAGAGAGGCATCCGCCCAAAATACATAGACGTCACTTTCTGCAATCGTAATGCCGCGTTCCAAAATCGTCGTCGTCACCATGATTTTGACTGTACCTTGCCGAAAAGAGGAGACTTTAACATCTCTATCCGGATCAGAGGCATGTGTTCCAGCGATCACGTCTTGATCTGTGGGTAACGATTCTTTTAAAAATTGAACGACTGCTTCCACATCGGCTACCCGTGGAACAAAAATGAAAAGTTTACGACCTTGCTTGAGCTTTTCTTGAATAGGTTCGACGGTGACGCGAAGGTCAGTTAGACTGAGGTCACCCTTTTTGCCGCGCTCCTTAAAAGGCATGAAGCGTGGCTCTGGTAAGGGTTGTCCATGATAACGTCTAGGTACAAGAATCATCCTACCATCGCTATCCATCACGTCTCGTATCGCTTCTATCCCAGGGGTGGCAGTGACAATGATCATACGTCCGTTTGCTCGAAGTGCGCGTTGGATCCCACGCTTTAAGTACGTCTCAACCGTATACGGATACGCGTCCGCTTCATCTACAAGAATTATATCAAAATAATTCTGAAATATTAATGCCTGATGGGTGGTTGCAAGTGTAACGTCTCCTGTCTCTGCAAAAGCATCCGATCCTCCATAAAGAGCAACGCAATCCATATACGGAAGCGCTTCTTTAAGGCGAGGATATAATTCTAAGACAACATCCCGCCGAGGTGTTGCCCAAAGCACTCTTTTTTTCTCTGTTACAAGGCGCTCCAAAAGCGGATACAGCATCTCTGTTTTTCCAGCGCCTGTGACAGCCCAGAGTAAAGATACCGATCCAACGCTTTTATCGTCTATGATTTCCAAAAGTGCCTGTGCTGCTTTTTGCTGCCATGGTGTCAGGCGATACAACCACGAAGGTCGAAAAGATAAGGTTAAGCGTTCAGTAAACTCCGTTGTCGAAGAGGCAGGCGATGTTAAAGACAAGCGCTCCGTTATGGTTAACGACGGCTGTCGTATGTCGTTTCCCTGATCCATGGGCTCCTCTACGATCAAAGTGCAGCCACGGATGAGACCGAGCGATGCACAAATCGGACAGTACACGTCAACATCTCCACAGTGCACACAATCATGAAGGTAAGGCGTATCGAACACCGCGCCACATCGGCGACACTCAAAAACATCACCATGGGCTTTCTTGACAAGCCCGATGCCAGGACGAATACGGATAGGCTCGTTCGTATGGTTAACGCGTGCATTGAGCGCTGTACTGTCTTTCACATCGCTCAGCCGACCGGCGAGCGCAAGCGCATTAAGGTATAGATCGGATGACAGCTGCTCAATGTGAAGACCATCATATCTTTCGCTGACAATGTTTCGTAAATAGCGCAACAACTGCTCATCTGTTAATATTCTTCCGACAACGGCTTGTTGGATGAGACGTGCTACGACTTGTGTCTCGACTGTCATGTTTTGATTCAAACATTGATCTGATCCATGGTTCTTATCGTTTTTTGCTGATGCGCTTAAGTGCATTCTGGAACGTTCGTAGAGGTGCCGCCATTTTAATCCTATGCGTTGATCTACATCTTGAAGGATGTGAAGAATGAAAGCCTCGATTTCTGTCTCTATTCGTCGGTTTCTTTCTTTACCACTTTGCATCGCGCTTGTTGTTTGATCGCCCTTAAAACCAGTGCGTTTAAAAAAATGCGTATGGAGTTGATCCATCAGCCATTCTGCCAGTATGGCAGGAAGGGGTGGAGAACACCATAGAGCACCGGTTGTACAAGTGAAGTCCATATAGAAATGTTGTGCACCTAGGATGACATAGAAACGTTTGTCCATCATCCTCTCGCTCCTTAGGCCAAACCCGCCACCCATCGTCTATGCATGCCAGACTGTTTTACGTATGATCTTTACCGAAAAACGTTGCTAACATTTCTTTTGTCGTGAGCGCTTCCCGGTTGCTGGCCTGGATCTCCCGATAAATCTCTTCGAAATACAGGAATATCGCGAGGTGCTTTAACGCCTAGACGTACATGTGAACCTTCCAAGCCGAGCACAACAACCTCGATGCCTTCAGCAATGATAATCGATTCTCCGACTTTTCGTTTCAAAACGAGCATCGACTCACCCCATTTCACCGTGATGTGTATCGGTTGTAGAAAGACGGTTCTTCTGAAGTCGGTGAAGGGGGGATCGCGCATCATAGAGCGCGTGTTCTAGAATAATTTGTTCAGCCATCCGTGTATGTGTGTTCAAAAGAATCGGTGCTTTTAGATTGATCGTTGAAGATTCAAACGGTTTTTTTAAAGTGACCACAGCTAGGACAACCCAGAGATCTTCCCCATCATTTAAGTCTTCCTCGTGAAGCACGAGGTCTTGATCATACGATAATCGTGCTTCTTCCGTTTCGTTTCTATCTGACAAACGGCTGAGCACTTCTGGTGCCACACGAAGCGCATAATCAGGATAAAAAAGAAAAGGCGAGACAACCGGCAGCGCGATCTCTGGCCGTCCACGCGCTTCTAAAAGATAAAACGGTTTTTCAAGCTCATAGAGCATCCAATGCTTTTCCTGATAAAAACCCGGCAAGCCGCGTGGAAAAAAGATTTCACCCACCGTGAATCCGCCTTTCACTCCAACATCATCATGTTAAGAAAAAAACATATGAACTGTCCACATAAACAACAATATCTGCTTGTACCAAACCGTGCTTGTGAAACATCACAAGCGCATGTTATATCTTTTATTGCACATTCTCATCCATGCTTTTTGGGACGTTAGAGCCGCAGATCAATCCATACACCTCGAGGCTCGATATGTTCTATAAAACGTATGGAGATCGGTACAAGGGGTGGTTCAAAAAACTGCCCAATGGCTGTTTTTGGAGGCGGTAATGACCGATCTAGGGCAATCTCCTGGATGGCGCGATTCGATGTTTCAACAGCTGCCAAACGATGCCCTTCTTCAACGCGTCGTGCAATACCGTATAAGAGTTCTTCTCTTCCCAGCGCTGCCTCTTCTCGTCTTGCGCGAAGCACGCCTATCCATCCAAGACGCGCCCACGCTTCACTTTGGTCAATGATCAGCATAAGTATCACCTTAAGAAGTCAATCAATGTCGGCATCAGGATCCGTGCCCCTGTTGCAAGCGCTGCCCGATGAACATTTTCTTGCATTGAAAGTCTAGTAATCGTTTCAGCAATATCGACATCACTCTGCCTCGATAAAAGTTCTTCAGTAATCGCCGACTCTGAAGATAAGCGCGACATCATAAGCTCTAAGCGATGTTCGACGGAACCTAAGGTCGTGTGTGTGGTTAAAAAACGATCTTCATGTTCATCCAGCGCACCTAGAAGATTGCCTACGGGTTGACCGTTATCGAGCTGATCAGAAACCGCATCGAGAAAAGCAAAAAAAGTTCGGCCGTCTTTATCTGGTGTATTAAAAAGCGTTTTTCCCACAATGTTCAAAGGAAGATCGATCCCTGGCTTGAGAGCGACAGAGATGACTGCATCATTGGCACCTTCTACTCCAGAACCGACTGCTGGACCATTATCGGGTGTCTCCTTAAAAACACCGTTGACATAAGGTGGTCCTTGGGTATTGGTACCGGCAAAGACATACCGCCCGCCCATCGATGTATTCGCGATCGCGCCAAATTGTTCTTTGATCTGACGTATCTCAGCGGCAAGCGCTTTCATCGCTGTATCACCTAATGTATCGCTGGACGCTTGCACCATCTTTTCACGCAATGTTTTCATCAAATCCTCAGCTTCAAATAACGCCGCATCGGTTGTCTGTGTCCAGCTTAACAGCGTACTTGCATTCCGTTGAAATTGTTCGATCCCTCGAAGTTCAGCCTGGTTGCGCACCGTCATCACCGCAGTTACCGGATCTTCGGATGGTTTTGTTATTTTTTTACCAGTTGCAAGCTGTGCTTGATAACGATCGAGCCGAGCAAGTGAACGTTCATAGTTTGCCAAAAATTGTTGGGCCATCATCCCTTGTGTCACACGCACGTATGATCCCCCTTTCCATCATAACCCCTTCAAACCGGTTTAACGACCAACCAATCCCGTGCCATTAATAAGCTTATCAAGCATTTGATCAATCGCTGTGACCGCACGTGCGGCAGCACTATAGGCATGTTGGTATTGCAATAGCAACGTCATTTCTTCATCTAACGATACGCCGTGAACCGCTTCTCTCTGACGATCGACTTGTTGCACAAGCGTCGATTTCATCTCTCGTAGATGGTCGACCCGTTGTGCATCAATGCCAATCCGACCGATCACGCCAGCGTACGCTTCTGTAAACGATTCATGGGTAGAAAGATCCGGGAGAGCACCATAACGAAAAGCAGCGAGTTTTTTAGCCACACGACCATCAGCCACACCGGTAGGCGGAACAGAAGCCGCGGCCACAAGCTCTCGATCCTTGATGATGAGTGGGTTTACGGCAACATCGCCCATATCCTTGGGCTGCCATATGAAGCCTTTTTGGGGATCATTAGGATCGACTAGAAACTGTTGATCGGTCCAAGATCGCTTACCATCCACTAGATCCTTCCAGAGATTGGGATCGCTCTTTAGAAATGTTTCTGCCCAAGAATGGCTGACAAAAAAAGGTATACCACTGGCTTCTGTGCGTCCTTGCAAAATATCTTTAAGATGAACACCATCCATATGGGTATCATTCACTGCCTGAACAAAGGCTAAAGAAAGATCATTATAACGATTGTAGAGATCTGCCAAAATCTTATCCCGTGCCTCCAGCGACGCGCCCAGTGCGCCACCCAGATTTTTCGGATCAGCGCCATTGACGATCGGTAGAGACCTCCCTTGGTCATCCGTCTGAATCTCCAAGGGTGTCTGTTTTGTACCATCAACAAGCACAACGCCGCTTGCCGTTGTGACTCGGATACCACCGTTTCCGAGATCAACAACGGATATAGCAAGAAGCTTGGAAAGATCATCCAGAAGCTTATCGCGCGTGTCTTCCCAATCGTTGGTTGTAAGCCCGTGTGGTTTCAGCTGGGTAATCTGAGCATTCAGATCGGCGATTCGCGTCGTAAGTGAGTTCACCTCTGCGATATGTTGACGGATTTCAAAATCAAGATCGGTCGAAATACGTGTTAAGGATTCAAACACATGACGAAAGGCGTCCGTGACGCTTTCCGCTGCCCCAATCACCTGTTCACGGACTTCACCTCGTTCGGCCGCGAGCGATAAATCATCCAAAGCTCCCCAAAAGGCATCAACAGCACGTAGTACGCCTGCACCATTAAGATCGCTATCTTCTTTTAAGACCGCCTGCAGGCGATCGTAAACTTTACTAAGTCCATCGTAGTACGAAGACTGTGCCGATTCTTCGCGATATTGCCGATCGAGAAATGCATCACGGAGGCGTCGAATCTGTGCAACATCGACCCCCATCCCGATCTGGCCGGGAAGCGCACCTTGCGTCAGACCGGGATACGGTAGGGGGCGAGCCGCAACCAACTCTGCCCGCTGGCGCGTGTACCCTTCTGTGTTCGCGTTGGCGACATTATGCTCTGTCGTCGTGATCGCCGTTTGTTGAGCGGTGAGCGCACGGCGCGCAATCTCTAAACCGGTAAATGTTGAACGCATCATCTCACCTTCCTTTCCCCATCAATCATATCGACCCTTAAAGTTTGCGTTCAAAAAAAGTCGGAGGGGTAGGACTTTTAAACGTTGTATCAGAAAGATAGGTGGCATCAGGATAAAGTTCAGCAAACAATTTCACATAATGATCGATGGATTGCAGCGAAAATTCGATGAGTGCTTGATTCATTTCATTTTTCCATCGTAAAGTCACCATTTTGGAAGCAAGATCTTGCGCCAGCGCTTCTATCTTCGAACGCGATGCATCTTCTTTTGGCCAAATCGCCAAGAGTTCTGAAAAAGTCTTTGCTTCAAAAGAGGTTTCAATTTTTTCGGGTTCATCGACGTGTTTTTCTGGGCGCCTACTGTAAAGAGCATAAAGAGATGATACTTGTTGCATACGCTCCGCTTCTAAACGTCGAATAAGCGGAAGTATGGCCATTTCTTCTTCAACTATCTTTTTTAATGTATCGATCGTTTGCTGCATCAACGCTTGTCGTTTACGCTCCGCCAGGTCAAGCAATACGTCATGAACTGCAAGGAGGTCATGCAATGTTTGAAGTAAAGACGCTATGTGTGCTGACGCTTTGACTTCATGCATGGGGCTTCTCCTGTCTGGACAAACGTGCAAGCAAGGCTTCGGCTACACGCGAAGCATCGACTTGATACGTTCCCGTTTCAATCGCGTGTTTAAGTTCTAGAAGTTTGTCGCTTGTCGGTCGTTTTCCACCCGCATAAAGTTTGGAGGCTTCTTGCGAAAGTTCTAACCGATCGGGACGAACATGGCTATCGGGTGATCGTTTCGATGGAACGTTCAACCGGCGTAACGCTTCTGGTGCTTCGTTCTGATACGCTTTTATATGGGCATCGGTTGGCTTAATATTCATTCGCGTTCCCTCATTTCTCCTTCAACTCAAAACGCGATAAGCATCTCTTATTCTATATATCGGCAGCCGACACAAGAAGTTTAGTATAGGCGTTGAAGATCATTTTTCTTTTTTCTGTAAGTACCCTTCACCCTTCGGAGGAGAAGTTTTCAATGTCTCGACCATCTCTTGTAGTGTCGCTGCTGTCTCTTCGAGTATGCTCTGACAGCTTCTGCAATACCGTCCCTCCGTGATCAGCACCTCACCACACCGTTCACACGGGTACGCCATATTGGGATAATCAGCCACACGAATACGGCCTTCCTTTATAAAATCTGTGATCTGGGATACAGTAACGCCTGTCTTGTCGCTGACTTCATAAATGGTGCTTTGTCGATTTTCTTTTTTTCGTAAAAACTGGTAGACCGTTTCAAAATCACGTTCAATATCCCGCATGCAAGATGGACACACTTTCTGTGTTGAACTGCGTACAAAGAGTTTACCACAGCGTGGACAATTGGTCAGTTCAGCCATCACGCACGTCTCCTTTTTCTTCGTTTACGCTCATTATACCGCTTGTCTCGGGGAATAGACCAGCATATTACCGATTTTTTGGTCGCATGATCACGAGCTTACAACCATGACTTGGACCAAGCGCTTGACAGATCGGACAAAAAATATCTTTTTCACCACAATCAAAACAATCCCATACCTCAGGTTGTTGAATCATCGTATGACACCGTTCACAATAGAAAGAGAATCTACCTTCAATTTCTACAAGGCGCATGGACGGAAGCATAGTCAGTTCACCTCGTAGATAAAGCCACTGAAGCGCAATGCGTTCAGCGCGGTTCTCATTTTCATCTTTCCAATGGCCTTTAAGCGCTGGTCTATCCTTATCGGACAAGCACATAGCACGGTGCTTTAAAAGTTGTTCACGATACATTGGATAAACCGTTACCGCCTGACGATAATGTTGGAGATAAGCGGTCACTTCAGGTAGCTCAGCAATGATTTTTTCACCATATCCTTTTCGACCACGCCATAGCTTCTGAAACAACCATCGCCTTCGCTCTTGTGGAGGCTTTGATAATGACGTTCGATCGTTGAAAGAAAGCGCGACAGAAGTATCCTTGGAACCATACAAAATTTGGAAAGAACGATTGATCTCATATTGCCATAACCAGGTAAGGGAAAACGTTCGATCGATCTTTTCTAAAAAAGCGATCATCGCTCTTTCAAGATCATCCCACGAAGGTATATTCTTGCCGTCTATAATGAGAAGTCTATTTTCAAGTTGATCTATCAGCGCCTGTACGAGCGCAAAAGGAAGCGGTCCTGTTAATTCAACGAGACAGCCCTGAAATTGTATCTCCTGAAGCAATGAGATGAGCGATTGCCGATCAAACAGCGGTAAGAAAAGAACCGTTTCTCCGCATACCGCACCCAATCGAACGTGAAGCGTCATGTCGTTCCTCCTCATATCACAGAATGTTCTGTGCTAGGAGGTTTATTCGACAATGTTCATGAAAATCCTGTAATTTTTGTCAAAATGGTTATAGGAAAATCATCTCATTTTAAGAATATATTTTGTGGAGTGGAATATCTTTTCCCACTCTCAAAAAGTACAACCATCGTTCATCCACAGGACGCCGGTAAATCGTTTCAACTGCAGCAGCATACAAATCGAGTTGCTCCTTGTAACGTTCTATCGCTTGAGTCAAGCGTTTTTCGTTCACACGATCGGTTTTATAATCTAAAAGCAGGAGCGTCCCATCTTGAAGTTCAGCCAAAACATCGATCATGCCTTGAACAAGTACAACATCTTGCCGCGCCAACGCATGCACGGCGTTAGTTTTAGACACATTCATAGGTGCTTCAACCGATAAGGCATGGTCTTTATCTTTATGCATCAGATGGAAAACGTGTTCCGCAGGCAGTGCATACGTAAAGGGGACTTCTCGCTCTAGCCAGCGACTCCCAGAAAGACGTTGTGCCAAAGGGGACATCCAAAAATCAAGGATCATCTTAAGATCGACAGCATCCGCCTCTTTCTGACTGAGGGCGGCCTGTTGAACAAGACGTTCACGTAATTGTATCAACGCTTCGAGCGATGGTGGCAAAGAAAAATCGAGTGCTTGTAACAAACGGTGCGTTGCACTCCCGACCTGTTCTGGTGTCATCGTTTCAGGCATCTCGCCTAACCAACGAGGTTCGCGCAAACGGCGGGGCGGCCGAAAAAGTGGTTCCGATTGGTCTACCAACAGTGCATAACGCCGTTTCAATTCACTGACGGACACTTTGGCCGGAAGACGACGATACGGAAGATCAGCAGGTTGAAAGATCAACCCTTCTTTGAGCGTTTCTTTTAATGTGCCGACTTCATCTGCCTCTTTGAAGGCATCTTGCTGTCCCAAAGGCCTAAGCCCCTCGCGCTCATGATTCGATCCATCTTCGGTTTGGTGTGGCGCCTCTACAACAGAGGCTAGCAGTTGCCTATACGAGGCCCGATACACATCAACATCGACGCTCGCAGCATATTTCAGTCTTCTTTGGCGTCCCAACCCGGTCTCTTTCCATGCGTCCGATGTTTCATCGCGTAAGTCATTTAAAAAGGTCAGACCCGAGGCGCTCATGACCCACGTCAACATTGTCTTTGCATTGCGCACATACGATGGTATGGCATAGGACATGGCAAGCTGATTGAACCATGTTTCAGAGTCTTGAACCGTTCCAACAAGAATCAACTTTTCTCGTGCTCGCGTCATCGCCACATACAAAAGACGCATTTCTTCTGCTTGACGTTCCAAATGCAGGCGTCGGCCAATCGCTTTTTTCAATAACGAGGGATAACGTAGACGTCGTTTAACATCGACCGTATCCATACCGATGCCTTCTTCCGAGTGAATGAAAAGACGTTCTTTTGTATCCTGTTGATTGATCATCTTACCCAAACCGAGTATAAAAACAACAGGAAATTCCAGCCCTTTGCTGCCATGAATGGTTAAAAGTTGAACCGCATCGTCTTCTTTTTCATGTTCCGGTACAGCCGGGGAAAGCTCTGTTTCACGTATTTTTTCTACATAACGTAAAAAACGCCCTAAGCCCCCTAAATGCGATGACCTGTATTGGCGCGCGAAAGTGAGAAGTTGAAGCAGCCGTGCTTCCCGTTCATGTCCGTCTGGAAAAAGAAGAACATGTTCTACATAGCCTGTCTCTTCATAAATATGTTCAAGAAGGACATCGATCGGCATCCACTGCGCCCATGTCTGCCAACGTTTAAACTGCTCCCAAAAACGCTTTAGAGCCAATGAATGTTTGTCTCCATCTTCTCGCGAGGCAGTGAGTACAGCTTCATAAAAAGGACGATCAGGGTAACGTAGCCGGATCTCAGCCAAAGTCGTATCATCGAGACCAACGATCGGCGACCGCAAAACCGTTGCTAGGGGAATATCTTGTCGACGGTTATCGAGTATATTGAGAAGTGAAAGGACGGTTTTGACTTCCACTGTTTCAAAAAATGTTTTTTGAGGTGGGGTCACAAGCGGTATGCCTGCTTCCTGAAATACTTTTCCGAGCGCCTCTACATAACCGGGTGTGGAACGAACAAGAATGGCTATATCCTTAAAACTGAGCTGACGCATGGATGAACCTTGCGGATTCAAGGTCACGTGCGGAAGCGAGCCATCAGATGAACGTTCCGCCAACAGCGCCTTGATGCGTTTTAACACCCATCGCGCTTCTGCTTCAGCCACCGTGAGTTCCTCTAAGGAGATCGTCGGATCCTGACCGTCATCGTCTCGGTGACCCGCATCCATCCCGCTGTCTGCTAACGTTTCGGCCTCCATATGAACATTTTCGGTCAACCCAGCATCCTGCTCCGATCGTTCAGACCGTTCAATGAGCACGAGCTCAGGAATCGTCCAATCCGCTGGTGGGTACTGTAAACCGGGTTTTAATCTTACATCCTCATCATATGTTAGCTCTCCCACACCCGCTTGCCATATATGTTCAAACACTGCATTCACCCATGCCAGTACAGTGGCGCGACTGCGATAGTTATGGGTAAGATCAATGCGTATCCCTTTTTCCAATGGCGCCCCATCGATCTCGGGCTGATCAAGTCGTGGAAGATCTTGATATTTTTTAAGAAATATGCTGGGATCACTCAATCTAAAACGATAAATACTTTGCTTGACATCGCCTACCATAAAACGACGGGCACCATAACGAGCAAGTTCGCGAAGAATCGCTTCTTGTACGCGATTTGTATCTTGATATTCATCAATTAAAATCTCATCAAAGGACCGACCGATCATCTCTCCGTATCGACCGTTATCCAATCGGAGCAATGCCAAAAAATAATGTTCCAGATCAGCAAAATCGAGCAAGCGGAGGCGTTGTTTGTGCGTTTGATACGATTCAATAAAATCTTTTGTAAACGTCAACAAGGTTTCGACAACCGGCCGCGCAATTCGTATGTGTTCCGTTAAAACTGGTTGATACGCTTGAAGCATGCTTAACAATTGCTTTAAGTTTGCTTTTACATCGTTTCGTTCAGCTTGTATCGCTTCCTTGATCTTTTTAAGCGTCTCATCTTCGATACGCAAAGCTTTTAATCTAGGAAAATTCAGCACAACTCTTTCTAAAATCTCAATTAAACGTTCATATGTCAAAACGGAAGCAGCAGCCGTCGGCGTGAGCATCTGCAAACGAGATTGTTCTGCTTGCATCTCCGTTAAGGCCCATTCGACGCGTTCTTCATCTGTGCTTAAGGTTTCTAAATAATCATCGAGCCCATAAACTTCAGCTTGTTGGCGTATAGTGCGGAGGGATGTTTTTGCTTCTGTCAATGATTCATAGACTTCATCCCAAAGAGAACGATACCAGCGTTGCGTAAAGAGTGGTTGATCCAAGGCATCATATGGTTTTAGAAAATCTGCATACGTTTGGGTGTGATCCGGTACACTCTCTAACAAACGGTGTATCTGGAACACGGCGCGTTTAAGCAATGAAGCATTGACAGAACCATCAAACCATTCCATAAGCATTTGAAAATCGTGATCCGTTTCCGACCGCTCGTACCATTCTAAAAGCACTTGATCAAAAACTTCGTCTTTGATAAGAAGCGTTGCAGTTTCATCAGCAACAGCAAAATCACTGTCTAATCCTAGATGATGCCCATAACGTCGAAGCATACGTAAGGCAAAGCGATGAAAATTGGTGATCATCGCTTGCGGGAGCAACTTAATCTCTCTTTGAAGCATTGTCTTGAGATTGAGATCTTGCGTATGTTCCAATGTCTTTCTGAGTTCCCTTTCCAATCGTTCACGCATTTCTCCAGCGGCCTGATTGGTAAAGGTCAAAACAAGTAGACGGAGAACGGATATCGGTTCTCGGCCTTCACCTTTAATGGTCCGGATCAACCGTTCCACGAGCACACTTGTTTTCCCGGAACCAGCAGCAGCAGCCACAAGAATTTCTGGTGAGTAAACATCGATGGCCATACGTTGCGCAGGCTGCCAACGCTTTTCAAACGTCAAGCCGCATCTCCCCTTCCGCACCCTTCTTGCTCTTTTCTACCGTTGTTTGTATTAACTGGAGTGCCTGATCGTTCGTTTTAGAAAGTGGACGTATGAGGTGTCGCCCCACATCGGGTTCAAAGCGACACACACCTTGATACGGACAAAATCGACACGGCATGTCGCTCTGACCACCACTGCGCTCAACGTAAGGTCTCGGTGTAAATCGACCACTGAGGATGCTTTCACCGGCTTCAACCATTTTCTGTTCTACAAATGTCAAAAGTTTTGTCCACTCATGTTCATGAAGCACGCTGGAACGACTTTTGTGAAACATACGATTTCCGTCTTTCTCTTTTGTTGTTAATTCGACCGGTAAATACGGTGAGCGATGATGGCTCTTAAGCGTCCAGTCCATCGCTTGAAGCACATGCACATCCGCGGTCAATACACCATGCGCTCGATATTTATCCAAAAAGGTTCTATCCAGTTCACCTTCTGATCCTTCCTCTACCTCATCATCAACCGGTGGAACGTTCACACGATCGATCGGATCCGAAACAGGGAGATACAGAACCGCTGCTGGGCGCATCGTCGGATGTTCTTTAAGAAAGGCCAAGAGATAAAGTAAAAGTTGCAATCGCAAGCCACCCGCTACATATGGCCATTGCCACCGATATCGAGACGATTTATAGTCAATGAGCCGTATATATTCCGTGCCCTCAATCGAACCTACATCATAGCGATCCACTTTACCTTCCAAAATGATTTCCGGAACCTTCGCATTGGGAAACGAGAAGGTATAATGAATGGGGTACTCAAAACCTTTTGGGACGAAGTCACTCTTTTTAAGATGAGCAAAATAGGCACGACTGGCCCGTTTCATAACATCGGACAAACGCATAAGCATCGATTGATGCCGAGCATCATAAGAAAATAGACGCTCAAGAGATCGATGTCCCGTCATTTGTAAAAGCTCTGACGCTCTTTCCTCAATTTCTTCCAAAGACAATGTCTGATAGTGCCGTGATGCATCGACAAGCGTTCGCCCTAAGTGTTGTAGCGTCTCATGATACAGTACACCCGTATCCAAAGCCGTTATTTTAAAGACTTTCCGTTCCTCCAAGCCGAGGCCATAACGCGCCCAAAAAAGATACGGACAGCTATAAAAACTTTCTAGATAGGTCGCTGACAACTTTAAGGGATGGCCAAAAAGTGCACGCGCGAGATCCTCCGAAACCTCTACAGTCAGATCAACGACCATCGGCCCTTCACGCATGCGTTGAACGAATGGACGTGTATCCGGTATATCCAAAAGCGCTGCTTCAAGCGCCCGCACCATAAGGCTTTCTTCACTTGCGCCCCCTTCACTGATAAGACGCTTCAAGTGGATGAGTTCACGAAAAGCACGTTTCGGTGTCATGGCATCATATAATGTTTCATCTAGAACGGTCTGCTTCGGAAAAAACCGTTTCACTTCATCGATAAGGGGCGCAGGCGAGACCCGTTCACCGTTTTCATCAAACATAAACGTGGAAAACACGACGGTTTCGCCTGCTGTTCCCAACCATTCATAAAAACGCCCTTCGAGAATATCGACAGCTTCGAGCATATCAGGTGCAAGTTCCAAACCGCTTTTTATGAGATACTGCCGTTCCGTTTCTAGAAGAAATCCTTCATCACTCCATGCCGGTGGCAATTCGCCGAAGTTCGCATTGGCAAAGATGATAACCGGCGTCGGAAGCATGCGACTGTTTTTAAAATCAGCTACGACCACAGCATCGACGGTTTGTGGTACGGTTTTAAAGGTGAGCCCATCGATAGCTGATAACATCATTTCGGCAAACGTTGTGCGTTCTAAAGGAACATCGGCGAGCACCTCTACCAATGCATCGAGTACATCTATCAAACCATTCCAAGCTTGTTCATGACGTTCAAGCAACATCTCATTGCCCTCTGTCGCCGCCTCATCCATCCAGCGAGCAAGTACATGACTGATATGCATCATCGATAGCGTCTCCCAGACCCTCTGCGCCCACCAACGTCCTGTTGGATCATCCGATGCCTTCGACGGCCCATGGGCGTCCATAAACGGGACAAACATCTCGATGAACTTTTGGCGGATACCTTCAAAGGGTGCAGCTTTCTTTTTTGCCACCTCATCTTGTAAACCAAAATTCGCGATCCACCAATGACGCCCACGTATGCCGTAAGCTAAGCAAAAATTTTCAAGTTCTTCTACCAGATCAAGCGCATACGGCTTTTGTAGTTCACCAAACAGTTCCACAAGCAACCCTGTTTTGAGCATATCGATGAGCGCAGCCGTATCGAGCTGGCCATCAGCAAGCTGCTCAAGCCAATCAGAAAAAAAGCGCATCAGCGGATGGTGTCGCATCTCCTCAGCTTTATCGATAAAGACTGGTATGTCCAACTGGCTGAAGATACGCTCAATCATTTCGCCATCTGTTTCCATTCGCCCTGTCACGATCGCAAAATCACGAAACTTTCGGCCGCGTCTTACTTCCCGACGTATATAAAGCGCAAGCCGTTCATATTGATCGTGGCGATCACGCGCATGGACGTGCACCCAGTCAATCGTCTGCGGCGAAGCGATCTGATCATGATACGGCACCCGTTGATGCGAAACTGGAACCGACAGCTTTTCGGCCAATTCCAAAAGCTTTTCTCGTGTTTTTATGACATCGGGATAAGCTTGCTCCGTACTGATCCCATTTAAAAGCACATGAACACGTCTTGCGTGCTTCAGGAGTGATGCTAAGACGCTGCGTTCTTCTGGCGAAAAATTGCTAAAGCCAAGGACAAAAACATCGACATTTTTGTGCGCGACATATTCA
>JAVERJ010000025.1:0-15036 GCA_034007185.1 Candidatus Carbonibacillus sp.
ATTAGCGACTGTCTGTTCAATCGCTGTGGCACGCGTTCCAGTCACCTGGTTGACCAGATCAAGCCCAATATAAGCGGTATTACCAACAATCATCGCCGTGGCACTTTTGACGCCACTGACCGTTGCCGCCCGATCAGCCATCCGCGTCGCAACCGCATTGAGGTCTTGCCTTACATTTTGACGGTTGTTTAGCATACCCGTCTGTCCCCAACGATCACCTGTTGTTCCGGGATAAACGTTAGGACGCGATAAATCGCCACCATACTTAACCCCGCTTGGCAAAGGCGATGTGTGATCATAGGCATAAGGTGCAGTCCCACGATACGTGACGTTTTGGGGGGTCCGTGTATCGGACGAACGAGGGGCCATGCCTGTGTTTTGTTCTGGAGCAGTGCAAGCGCTCGTCGCCATCAATACGCCTAAGAACGTTGCCGGCAGAAGAAATTTTTTCTGCACACCTGCCACCTCCTCGCCCTTAGATTACCCCGTAAAAAAAGAAATAAGCCCTTCACTTCTTACCAATGACACCAGCGTTCTCTTCTGGGCTGCGCACGATCCAGGCACTGGCAACCGTCAGAAACAAGCTGTCATGGAAAAAGTAAAGAGCTTTGAGCGTAAAAAACATCGCTTATCACTTGGCTTCAATTTTATATTTCTTACGAAAGCGATCAACACGCCCACCGGTATCGACAAACTTTTGTTTACCGGTAAAAAAGGGATGGCATGCCGAACATATTTCAACCCGCAGATGTTCTTTTACCGAACCAGTCTCAAATGTGTTCCCACAAGCACAGGTGACAACGGCGCGATGATACTCTGGATGGATACCCGTTTTCACTGACTTCACCTCATTTCCGCTTCGTCCAACTGACCGTACGACCCGTGTACGTGGGTATACGGCAAACATAAACATTCTAACATACAATATCAACGCCTGCAATAGAGCTTTTTGCATACATTCTATGCATTGGCCAACTTCAAGATGGCCCTTCTGCCATTCGAGAAGGTGCATCCGTCGCTTCTGGAGGCACATGTAGATAATGACGCGGGTCTTTCGGAATGTCATGTTCACGGACTTCAAAATGAAGATGGACACCTGTTGCGTTTCCTACGCTGCCCATCATGCCAATGGGTGTGCCTGCGCGAACAAAATCCCCTTCTTTGACAAACCGTTTTTTTAAATGGGCGTAGTATGTTGTCAGCCCATCCCCGTGATCCATGATAATTAAATTACCATAACCGCTGGCAACACGTTCAGATAATATCACCTGACCACTTCGCGCAGCAACAATCGTTAAATCATTTTGGCGACTGACGATGTCCAACCCGTAATGATAGGATCCCCACCGTGGACCAAATCCACTGGTAATAAACGGTGAGCGGACTGGCCAAATAAAATCAAGGGCGGGATCGACCCAGATCGTACCGACCGCCGCTTGCATCGATGCCCCCAAAGATGACGCTTCCATCTCGGAAGATGGTTGTCGCGCATCAACCAACATGTCTTCCGTTGGTACATAAGTGCCGGCAAGCGGGGTAATACGTTGTTGCAAGCGCGGTATATCACGATGCGCGACTGTGAGTGCGGCGATCTGTACCGTTTGTTGCGTCTTGCGATCTTTTTTGGAAGATGTCCTGAGATGGATGGAATGAGGAAGCCAGGTAGCAAGATGTGCTTTGCGTTCGTTCACCGCTTGTGATAATGCAGGATCGTCCCCTACACCAGTTCCCTCTACAGTTCCCTCTACCGAGGAAAGGTGTTCATTATCTGACTTCAAGCGATTCGTTAAAGGGACGAGTCTTATACTGGTAGACCGCTTGGTTGCTTCGGGCAAAGCGTCTTCAGGCCAGAGCGTGGCTCTTGAGGATACAGACCACACACCATGTTCTCCTGTTTCTATCAAAAGCGTCATGCTCATGCGACTGCCCCCTCGTCCTGCCCAACTTTATATCACTATATGACTTGAGGAGCTTGACTTAGACCGCATAAAAATCGTCCTTAATCACCAAGTTTGGTTTGGTTTCTAAACGATGTTCGGCCTCCACAAAGCGGATCGTTCCAGATTTGGCCCGCATCACTAAAGAATGCGTGCGGGCGGTCCGCCCCGTAAAACGTACGCCACGCATGAGTTCGCCATCTGTAACGCCCGTCGCCGCAAAGATAGCATCGTCCCCTTTGACAAGTTCATCCATAGTAAAAATATGTTTTGGATCGTGAATACCCATGGAGGCCATACGTAAGCGCTCCTCTTCATTTTGAGGCACCAGACGGCCTTGCAGCTCGCCGCCGACACATTTAAGTGCAACCGCCGCGATAACCCCTTCGGGCGCACCACCTATGCCAAATAATATATCCGTCCCTGTCTCCGGAAAAGCAGTATGAATGGCTGCCGCAACATCACCGTCAGGAATGAGTTTGATACGCGCCCCGACTTCTCGGATTTCCTCGATGAGGCGTGCATGGCGCGGGCGATCGAGAACAACTGCCACGACATCGTGAACAGATTTACCAAGCGCATCGGCGACAGCCAAAATATTGTCCCGAACACTGGCATCAAGATGAATACGGCCGCGCGCTGCTGGTCCTACTGCAATTTTTTCCATATACATATCCGGCGCATGAAGGAGATGGCCGCGGTCGGCGACAGCGATGACAGCCGAAGCATTCCATGTACCTTTGGCGACAATATTTGTTCCTTCCAAAGGATCCACAGCTACGTCGACTTCTGGATCATGGGGTCCATACATGCCGAGCTTTTCACCGATATAGAGCATGGGCGCTTCGTCCATTTCTCCTTCACCAATCACGACCGTTCCACGCATGGGTACCGTGTCAAAAACCGCACGCATGGCGGTCGTCGCTGCATCATCTGCTTCATTTTTGCGACCACGCCCGAGCCAGCGGGCAGAGGCGATCGCCGCAGCTTCCGTAACCCGTACCAGTTCAAGAGTGAGACTGCGCTCCACGCTCTCCGCCTCCTCTGTTTTCCCGGGAAATATTGATCGAATCATGTGCAAGTTGTTGAACACCGATATAATAAGCGATGATCCCTAAAAATTCAGTCGTCGGTAAAATACCCGGCCATGCAACGTATTTGGATATAACGCCACCAGAACTTAAAATCATGGCCGCGATAAAAATGGTCGCAAAACCGAAACGTCTCGTCTGCCACCAGGACAGGGCCGCGCTTATCAGCAAAATCACCCCGCCTACTGCCGACAGCAGCGGACTGTACAGACGGACAGATGATGGCATATATTCACCGCCAATCGGTCCTCTTTGTTCAAAAATATCTGGCTGAACAGGTGCGACAATGAGTGTTATGAGAAAAGTAAAAGACACCGCAAGCGTGTAGGCGACAAACACTTTGCTCAACAAATGCTCAGTGCGCGCATAAAGGGTCGCTGCAGCCATATAAGCAACGAGGGCGATCGCCGCGAAATAATACACTTTATACATCCATGGGTTCCAACCGAAGGCACTTCCATAAAATTCACCATAGGTGGCCACGACGAACATCCAAAGAGAAGCCGCAAACAACATATCGCTCCATTTTTTTCTTTGTGCAGCTTGCGTGGAGAGCTTCCATGCAAAAGCGATGCTCACGAGCATGGCCAGAAGTGGAATGATCCACATCATACCCCCTCCCTTCCTCAGCGTATATTAAGCTTTATGATGCATCTTTTCCCAATCCGCTAAAAACCGTTTTAAACCAATATCGGAAAGCGGGTGTGCACTTAATTTTTTTAGGACCTCAAACGGAATGGTCGCAATATGGGCACCAATCAACGCAGCTTGCCGCACATGTTCCGGATGACGGATGCTGGCAGCAATGATTTCGGTATCGAAATGATAGGTTTTATAGACACTGACGATCTCAGAGACAAGCGCCATCCCATCGTAACCAATATCATCGAGGCGGCCGACAAACGGCGAGACATACGTCGCCCCCGCGCGCGCAGCTAAAAGAGCTTGGTTGAGTGAAAAAATGAGCGTCACATTGGTCGGTATACCGAGTTTTTTAAGTTCGCGAACAGCGACCAAGCCTTCTTCAGTCATCGGTATTTTAACAACGATATGTGGACCGAGTTCAAACAAACGCTTTCCCTCTTCAATCATTCCTTCTGCGTCTGTCGAAACAACTTCCGCACTCGTTGGGCCACCCACGATGGCCATAATATCTTTTAATGTTTGGTGGAAATCACGGCCTTCTTTGGCCACCAACGTTGGATTGGTCGTCACACCGCTAATCACACCGAGGCGAGCAGCTTGACGTATTTCTTCGATATTGGCAGAATCAATAAAAAGACGCATCGAGAAACCACCTTTCGGACACGGTTTTGGAGATGTTTCTTATGCTTTTTGTGAAGAGCCGAAAAGACGCATTTTTTGTTGAACGACGTCGCGCATGGCTTCCATGGCTGGACCCAAATATTTGCGCGGATCATAGAGATCCGGTTTTTCTTGGAGGATGGCGCGGATGGTCTGGGTCATCGCAACTTGATTTTCTGTATTCACGTTGATCTTGCCCACACCTTTTTCTATCGCCAGGCGAATATCTTCATCTGGCACGCCGGAGCCTCCATGTAAAACGATCGGTACAGGAATCGCCCGAGCGACAGCCTCGATCACATCAAAACGGATATTTGGCTTGCCTTTGTACATACCATGCGCCGTTCCCACAGCAATGGCCAATACATCGACACCCGTTTCCTCATAAAAACGAATGGCTTCATCCGGTTTTGCGATATGCGCATCTTCATCCGCAACAGAAAGATCGTCTTCTACACCGCCAATCGTCCCCAGCTCACCTTCGACAGAGATGCCCATGGCATGCGCAATCCGCACAATCTCACGTGTGATCCGAATATTCTCTTCGAGCGGCAGATGAGAGCCATCAAACATGACCGATGTAAAACCAAGATGAATGGCACGCATCACGCTTTCAAAGCTGGAACCATGATCAAGGTGAAGTACGACAGGAATATCGCTCGTTTCAGCGGCAGCACGAGCCAGAGCGACGACATATCGCTCGCCCATGTATTTCATAGCCCCTTCACTGACACCATAAATAAAGGGTGCCCGCTCCCGTTCCGCCGCCTCCATAATTGCCTTGGCAAACTCTAAATTGTTCATGTTAAATTGACCAATCGCATATGTTTCTCGCTTGGCTTGTTGCGTCAGTTCAGTCATTGGCACGAGCGGCATAAAAAGCCCTCCTTTGTATCTTTATCTTCTTTAATTATTATAACACATTGCGCGCATTTCATCTGAAAAAAACAGACCAATAATGATAAAAAGAATCATTCCTAATTGGTAAATGGACTTTATCATCTTGACCGACCTTTTACATGTGATGTAAGTAGCGATGAACGACTTGTTTGATTTCATCGATATCAAAAGGCTTGGAAAAAAAATCTTTAACGCCAAGCTGCTTGGCTTCTTCCAATTGTTCGACTTCTCCGTAGGCAGTCATCAGCACAACCGGTACGTTCAACCCGTTGATGTGGAGTTGTCTTAAAAAATCAATACCATTCATACCTGGTAGTTTAACATCGAGAAGGATTAACCCGATGTTCTTAGCAGCATCTGAGATCACAGCTAACCCTTCCTCGGCATCAGCAGCTTCTAAAACGTCATAACCTTCCCGTCTAAAAATTTCTTTAAGAAGGGCGCGAATCCCTGCTTGATCATCAACAACCAAAAGCTGTCTCATACGTATACCCCCCTGCTGTCGAACAAACGATGCTGTATGTTTGTTTTTGAATTCATCGACGACCGTTCAAAATGTGTTCATTTTATTATTATACAGTATTTGTTTTCAAGAATCATACTGCACGCAGCATACGATCCTCTAAGACAATGGTTTGCCACCATGGTTTCAACTCGCATGGACAAAAAAACGTGCGCCAGTGCGCACGCGGGGATAACCAGCCCATCATCTTGAGTCTCGTTAACATTGGTTATGATTTCGCACGAAGCGCTGCTTCGACAAAGGATGCGATCAGTGGATGGGGACGATTGGGACGAGAACGGTATTCAGGATGATAAAGTGTTGCAAAAAACCAAGGGTGATCGTTCAGTTCCAGCGCTTCAATGCGCCCCTCATCGTCATAAGCACCGAAGTGCACACCGTGGGTCATCAGTTGGTCGGCATATGACGATACCAATTCATAGCGATGACGCAACCGTTCGCGAATTTTATCCGTCCCATAGATTGTGCGCAGCCGACTTGTCTCGGTCAAATGAATTTCACGAGATCCGACAAAGCTCGCACTGCGCGGATCTTCGCCATCTTTAAAAGAAGCATGCGGCACAACAACGGTGAGCGCACTATCCGGTGAGATTTCAGCGCTCGTGGCTTGCGAAAGACCTAATAACGATCGAACGAAGGCGACAAAAGCGAGTTGCATACCTAGACCGATGCCTAAAAACGGCACACCGTGGGCGCGGGCATACTCGATGGCTAAAATTTTTCCTTCGGCCCCCCGATCACCCGATCCCCCTGGTACGAGAATACCATCGACATGACCCAAGATGTCATGAATATGATCGTTATCCAGTGTCTCGGCATCCACCCAATGCAGTTCAACTTCTGCTTGCCCTTGGGCGCCAGCGTGTTTGAGTGCTTCTACCAGACTGACATATGCATCATGCAAAGCGACGTATTTGCCGACAAGCGCAATGCGAACCTTCTTTTGTGGATGTTTTAGACGTTCGACGATCGCTTCCCAGTCATCGAGATCAATCGTATGAGCAGGTAAGTTGAAGTATTCGATGATGTAATCATCTAATCCTTCCCGATGTAACATCAGCGGAACTTCATAAGGTGTGGTCACATCAACCGCTTCGATCACCGCACGTGATTCGATGTCACTAAACAAGGCGATTTTTTCTTTAACTTCTTGCGGCAGGGATTGTTCGGTTCGACAGACGATCACATTGGGTGTAATACCGATGCTGCGCAGCTCTTTAACGCTATGCTGCGTCGGTTTTGTCTTGACTTCACCAGCTGCTTTAATAAATGGAACGAGCGTCACATGGACGTACATGACGCGCGAGCGCCCCACCTCATGGCGCATTTGACGGATGGCTTCTAGAAAGGGCAGGGACTCAATATCCCCCACCGTTCCTCCAATTTCGACGATGATGACCTGAGCCTGACTCGCTTTTTCCAATTCAAACAGACGGGACTTGATCTCGTTCGTAATATGCGGGATCACTTGTACAGTTGCCCCACGATAATCACCGCGTCGTTCTTTATGAATCACACTGGAATAAATTTTTCCTGCGGTGACGCTGGAGAGTCGTGTTAAGTCTTGATCGATGAAACGCTCATAATGACCAAGATCAAGATCTGTCTCCGCGCCATCTTCAGTGACAAACACTTCTCCATGCTGATAAGGATTCATCGTTCCAGGATCGACATTGATGTAAGGATCGAATTTGAGCATCGCCACACTGATCCCGCGTGCTTTGAGCAATCGTCCGATCGATGCTGCAGTAATGCCTTTCCCGAGTGATGAAACCACGCCACCTGTCACAAAAATGAATTGCGCCATCGCTTGCCCCTCTTTCTTTCTTCACGCTTAAAAACTTTAATAAAAAAATAAGAAAAGCAAAAGCACCTCGGGGAAGGCCTTTTGCTTTAATATTCATCTAAAGCCCACGACTATTTTAAATCGCTGTTTAGCAAAAGTCAAATGATTGGCTTAGTCTTCCTCAGTCTCATCGGCATCCATTTCTTCATCATCCAAATCCGCATCTTCTTCTAATAATGCATCCTCATCATCCGGAAGTACAAGGGCATCTTCATCATCCGGAAGAACGTCTTCTTCTTCAATGATCTCATCGTCCTCCAGCACGGTCTCCTCATCGACAAGCGGACGATCGATGTCTTCTTCATCTTCTAAGACATACGCATCCAAATCGTCGTAAAACGTGTCTTCATCATCGAGCGAAAGCGATAAGTATGCTTTATCGTCTTCGTACTGTTCTGTCGTATACCAGCCTTTTAAGCCCCAAAGCCCATCGCTTAAAGAGACAAAACGGCCATCTGTATTCAGATCCGTATAAAACTGCACCAACGCCTCATCCCTGGATGATTGAGGCAATCCTTTGATCTCGGCTGCTTGCTCAAACAGTTCACGGTATGAACGCGCTTCTCCAGTCGGTCCTTGTTCTTTTAAAAGCGCATAGACGATCTCAACAAGCGCCCATTCACGCCAATCATCTCTCGACTTTTCCGTCCATGTGGTGTCGGTTGTCACCGCGCCTCATCCTTCCATGCAAACGATTCTTACAGGATCAAGATATGTGCTCTTTACCATTGTAGACGAGAAGACGATTTTGTCAAACGCGTTCACCCGACAAAAGTTCGCTTAATAAAAGACGTGTTTGCCGTTCGATATACTGCTCAAGCGTATATTTGTGGCGAAGTGCCCAACGACGAAAGGCCCACATTTCTGCCAAAACAACGATATTTTCCGCCATCAAATCGACATCTTGCACATCAAGGCGGAAGACGCCTTCTTGAAGGCCCCGTTTTAATATATCGGCAAACACGACCGTGATCTCTGTCTCTTTGGCCAATACATCGTGCATGGCCTCTCGTGTTAAAGATTTCGTCTCTTGGTAAATGAGAAGCACATCATCGTCCATCGCATCGATCACTTCAACCAGACGCCGAAAAGCGAGTCGAAGCTCTTCATCCGCTGGCAGCGCCCTGCCTAAAACGTGCTCCAATCCTTCCCGCATGCGCCGGTTAATATCGTAGCACACGAGATAAAGAATATCTTCTTTCGTCGAGATGTACTCATAGAGCGTCCCGATACTGAACTTAGAGGCTTGGGCGATCTCTCGCGTTGTCGTTTTGTGAAATCCTTTGGAAATAAATAAATCAACGGCCGCTCGAATGATCTGATCGCGCCGCTCTTCAACAAGGCGTGGATCCTTGACAAAGGTTGGAATCTTTTTGGGTCCGCTCACGCCCTCCCCCCCTTTCACCATTCATTTTAAGCGCGTTTCGGTAATAGATGGGAGGCAATGACGAGTCGCTGTATCTCATTCGTTCCCTCGTAAATTTGTGTGATTTTAGCGTCACGCATCATGCGTTCCACTTCGTACTCACGCATATAACCATAGCCACCCAAAATCTGTACAGCTTCCGTCGTCACCCACATCGCTGTATCACTGGCAAATAGTTTGGCTTGCGATGCAGCCAATCCATACGGACGCGACGTATCTTTAAGCCATGCCGCTACATACGTCAAATAACGTGCGGCTTCAATACGCGTTGCCATATCTGCCAACTTAAAACGGATCGCTTGCTGTTCAGCAATCGGTCGTCCAAACTGACGGCGTTCCATCGCATAAGCGCGCGCCCGTTCATAGGCCCCTTGGGCAATGCCCAAGGCCTGAGCGGCGATACCAATTCTCCCCCCATCGAGCGTAGACATAGCAATTTTAAATCCTTCACCTTCTTCACCTAAACGCTGCGCTGCAGGAATCCTTACATCCTCAAAGATGAGCTGAGCGGTTTCCGAACTGCGGATGCCCATCTTTTTTTCTTCTCGTCCAACACGCAATCCATCCCGCCCTTTTTCTACGATAAAAGCACTGATACCACGGTGTCCCAACTGAGGATCTGTCGTCGCAAACACGATGATGATATCGGCGCTTTTACCATTGGTGATGAACACTTTTTCACCATTTAACACATAATATGCCCCATCACGAACGGCGCGTGTTTTTAAATGTGCAGCGTCAGAGCCTGCCTCAGGCTCTGTGAGCGCATATGCCCCCAACATCCGTCCGCTCGCCAATGGATATAAAAATTGTTCTTTTTGCAAAGGCGTTCCATAATGAGCGATCGGCCAACTGGCCAACGATGTATGCGCAGATAAAACGACAGCTAACGACGCGTCCACCGCAGCGATCGCTTCAATGACCATCGCATATGTCAGATGATCGCTCCCCGCACCGCCATATGTCTCGGGAAAAGGAATGCCCGTAAGCCCGAGCGCACTGAGGTGCTGCCACAACGATGGATCATAACGTTCCTCTTCATCGCGGAGCGCTGCTTGAGGTGCCACTTCTTTTTGAACAAATGTACGCACCATCTGCAGCAATTCTTTTTGCTCTGTGCTCAGTTCAAAATCCATCGACGCGCCCCCTTTGTGCTTGTCTCTTTTGCGTTATTATTGAACGCCACCATCATTTTATAGAGCTCATGAATCATAGGTATAAAAGCCGCGTCCTGATTTCACGCCCAACCAACCGGCGGCGACATATTGTTTTAAAAGCGGACAAGGCCGATACTTCGGATCACCCAAACCTTCATAAAGCACATTCATAATATAAAGACACGTATCAAGACCGATAAAATCCGCCAGTTTAAGCGGTCCCATCGGATGGCGCATGCCTAACGTCATGATTTGATCGACAGCCTCGACAGTGGCCACACCTTCATAGACCGCATAGATCGCTTCATTGATCATCGGCATCAGCACGCGATTGGAGACAAACCCTGGAAAATCATTCACTGGAACAGGGGTTTTTTGGAGCGCTTCAGCAATCCTCATCACCTGTGTCCGTACATCTTGTGATGTCAGCGGTGAAGCGATGACTTCAACAAGCGGCATCAATGGCACCGGATTCATAAAATGCATTCCAATGACCCGCTCGGGATGTGGCACCTCTCGGGCGAGTTCTGTAATCGATATCGATGATGTATTCGAGGCGAGTATGGTTTCCGATGAAACCTTTTGAGCGAGTTCGGCAAACAAAGCACGCTTGGCTGCTTGATTTTCGATGATGGCCTCGATCACCAAAGTGAACGGTTTCCAAAAGGTACGATCCGTCCAAACAGCATCCAAAGAAGGCGTAAAAACAAGGCGTGACATAATAAGAGAAGGCGTATCAGGAAGCAACCCTTTTGTGTGAAGTTTTTGTAAACTCTCTTCGATCCTTTTTTTCCCGCGCTCTAACTGGCGCGCATCGCTATCAACGAGTTGGACCAACCAACCATAGGTCGCAAACACTTGGGCAATGCCACTGCCCATCTGTCCAGCACCAACAACTAGCACAGCCTTTTCTGATTGAGACATACACATCCTTCTTTCTGATCGTCATCGTTCTCTATTCACAGTCGCTCTACCGATCATCAACGCGAATTAATATGGCATCCCCTTGGCCAGTACCGCTACAAATGGCCGCGATACCCAATCCGCCGCCCCGCCGCATCAGCGCATACATAAGCGTAAGGACAAGGCGCGCACCACTTGCGCCGATTGGGTGTCCTAGGGCAACCGCACCACCATTGATATTCAATCGTGTTTCTAAATCATGCGCTGACAACTCGAGTAACTTGGCTGAGACGAGAGGCACTGCAGCAAATGCTTCATTGATCTCGATCAGGTCGATATCGGCAAGACGATAACCTGTTTTTTGTAAAAGTTTCTGAATGGCCCGGGCTGGTGCTGTCGCAATATAAGGCGCTTCTTCTGCCACCATGGCATGACCCAAAATGGTTGCCAACTTTGGCAAGGAAAAACGCGCGCGGGCTTCCTCAGAGGCGAGTAAAACCATGGCTGCTCCATCGCTGATCCCTGGGGCATTCCCTGCCGTAATCGTTCCATCGACTTCAAATACAGGGGGAAGCTGGGCGAGCTTTTCTAAGCTCGTGTCGCGTCTGGGCCCTTCATCGTATTGCAAAAGCACTGCTTGCTCCCCTTTTTTCTTCCCCGGCACAGTGATCGGCGCTATCTCTTGAGCGAAATCACCAGCATCCATCGCCCGAATGGCCCGCCGGTGACTCTCCAGTGCAAAGGCATCTTGTTGTGCACGATCCACGCTGTAAGCCAAAGCCACGCGCGAGCCGTGCACAGCCATATGCACATCATAGAACGGACACATCAGACCATCTTTTAACATCAGATCGATGACATCTCGGTCACCCATTCGCCAACCTTGTCGCAGGTCCATTAAAGCATGCGGTGCGCGCGACATATGTTCCATGCCGCCAGCGAGAATCAGCTCGTGATCACCGGAACGGATCATCGTCTCGCCGATCGTAATGGCGCGCATGCCAGAAGCGCATACTTTATTGATCGTCTCCGCCGGCGTGTGCCAAGGCAAAGAAGCCTTTCGAGCGGCTTGCCGCGCCGGTACTTGCCCGAGCCCAGCTGTAATAACGGTCCCGATGATGACATCATCAATGGCTTCTTTTAAAGCATGCAACTTCGCTTCCTCGGGTGCTGCTTGACGAAGCACCGCGTCAAGCGCATGTCCCCCTAGATCGATCGCTGTCAATGCTTGGAGCGAACCGAGAAACTTACCGAAAGGGGTGCGTTTACCGGCCACAATGGCAACGTTCACTGTCTTCACCTTCCTCAATCAAGGTTGAGCACTTCATGCAGCTTTGTGGTCCATAGAGGTGCTTTCAAAGAAGAAGACGCAGTGCAAAACCGACGTCGCTCAACGTTATCTGGATTGCACGCAGATGATCAAGCTTGAGCGGCTACCGTGTTCTGATGTATCGGCCGTTCAATAAGCCCTAAGGCATAGGCAAGAATTTCAACAACATCATAGGTTAAGGCTTCGCTTTCCTTCATTTTGACGCCATCTTCCATCATCGTCAAGCAATAAGGACAGGCGCTGGCGATCACCTCTGCCCCTGTCGAAAGCGCTTGTTCCGTACGTACGAGATTCACGCGTATGCCTTGTTTTTCTTCCATCCACATCAAGCCACCACCGGCACCACAACACATTGCATTTTCTCGATTCCGTCCGCTGATCTCCACGAGTTTAACGCCAGGAATCGCTCTTAAAATCGCACGCGGCGCATCAAATATATTGTTGTATCGCCCTAAATAACACGAATCATGATACGTGATCACCGTATCGACCCGACGCTTGGGCGTAATCTTGCCTTCTTCTAAAAGTTTTTGCAGAAAAACCGTATGATGCATCACTTCGCCTTCAAACCCGAATTCAGGATATTCATGGGTAAACGTATTGTATGCATGAGGATCGAAGGTCAAGATTTTTTTTACACCGTATTTTTTAAACGTAGCGATATTTTCATCTGCCAATTGTTGAAACAAAAACTCATTCCCTAGACGTCGCGCGGTGTCCCCTGTATTTTTTTCTTCGTTTCCTAAAATCGCAAAATTGACACCTGCTTCATTTAAAATTTTAACAAGCGCTTCACTAATTTTTACACTACGCTGATCATACGAACCCATGGAACCAACCCAAAGCAACCACTCAAAATCTGGATTTTCTTTAACGGTCGGAACCTTTTCGGAGCCGATCTCACCCCGCCACTTGGCGCGTTCATTTTTGCTGATACCCCACGGATTCCCTTGACGTTCAATGTTTTGGAAGGTACGCGATACTTCAGCGGGCATTTTACCTTCGGTGAGAACGAGATAGCGACGCAAATCGATAATTTTATCGACGTGCTCATTCATCACTGGACATTGATCTTCGCAATTCCGGCACGTTGTACAAGCCCAAAGTTCTTCTTCTGTGATCACGTCTCCTGCTAAAGTCAGCGCATCAAGGCGCACAAAAGCTTCTTGTCCCTCACGCGCTGTGCGATTGCCGACGGTGTCATGAAACAAAACATCGGGCATCCAAGGCGTTCGAGATGTAATCGCTGCGCCTTTTAACGTCAGATGATCACGCAGCTTTGTAATCAGATGCATTGGAGAGAGCGTCTTGCCAGTCGTAGAAGCTGGACAAACGCTGGTACAACGGCCGCACTCTACACAAGCATATAAATCAAGCAATTGTTTTTGTGTCAATTGCTCAATTTTCTGTACGCCATAGACTTCTTGTGTCTCATCACTAAAGTCAATCGTCTTAAGTTTTCCTGGCGGATCCAGCCGTTTCAAAAAAACATTGATCGGAGCGGCGATGAGATGCGCATGTTTAGACTGCGGAATATATACGAGAAATGCAAGAAGATCAAGAAGATGAATCCACCAGACCACGTAGTACAAAACGGTTGCTGTTTGGGCTGACATGCCCGAGAATACATAGGCAATCGCACTAGAGATCGGCCGATACGGTGTGGGAGGCGTATGTGTTGCAATCATTTCCAATCCCCCAGAAAGCATCACCGTTAGAAGAATAATACCTAAAAAAATATATACAAGACCTGCCTTCAGTGATTGTTCCAGACGCTTCAGCCGTTCGATATAACGACGGTAAATGCCAAACAAAAGTGCTATGAGCACTATAAAAACAGTTACTTCTTCAAACCATAAAAACCAATCATAAAAGGGTACCGGAAGATGGGTACCAGGGATTAAGCCTTTTAAAAATAAATCAAGGGCACCGAATTGTATAATAATAAAACCATAAAAATAAGCCACATGCATCAGACCACTTTTTTTATCTTTAAGTAGTTTTTTTTGCCCAAAGACATTGATCCAAACATGTTTCAACCGTTCGCCGAGCGCACGTGGCGCATCTTGAACGGGTTGACCGAGACGGATAAATAAATAACGACTTTTTACAAGATAGGCAAACACATAGACTGCATAGGCAGTCACCAATAAAAATGCCAAGCCATTCAAAGCGATAAGCCATGGTGTCACAGGAGACCCCTCCTCCTTGGATCGTCATTCAAAAATGAATGAGCATTCGCTCAGCAACGTTGTCCTTATTGTATCACATTATCGGATGCGTGAAAACGTTTTTTTTAAGAAAAAACGGATGCAGGCGCACCCGTTTTTTCGCAATCATATTGAATGTATTGATGTTTAATTGTTTCTCTTGGATATTTTTTAAACGTCTCAACCGTCTATGAAGCAAACGCAAGAAGCATCTCTCGGACGATCTTTGCCGCCAAAACGGATGTTCTACCGCTCGGGTCATAGGCTGGCAATACTTCGACAAGATCAGCGGCGACGACCTTGATGCCACTTGCGGCGAGATAATAAAGCGAACGAAACCATTCGTTTGCCGTGATGCCGTCTGGCTCTGGCGTACCCGTGCCCGGGGCATAAGCCGGATCCAGTACA
>JAVERJ010000026.1:0-14600 GCA_034007185.1 Candidatus Carbonibacillus sp.
TGGACGTTCTTCGATATCCAGTGTCTTAAAAACATGGGGATCGGCGAGAGCGGTCGCAAAATAATTTTGGGCATCTTTGTGCGCCACTTCTAAAATTTTAAGATCGCGTGGCGAAGTGAGATCGCTGATTCGAAACGTCGGTAAACCGCTTTGTTTGACCCCGAAAATGTCGCCAGGACCACGCAATTCTAGATCTTTCTCCGCAATCTTAAATCCATCGCGTTCTTCACGCATGACTTTCAAACGCTCGCGGGCAATCTCATGTTTGGGATTGGCGACAAGCACGCAGTACGCTTGATGTCCTCCACGACCAACGCGGCCTCGAAGTTGATGCAATGTCGCAAGACCAAAGCGATCGGCATCGATGATGACCATCACCGTAGCATTGGGAACATCAACACCCACCTCAATGACGGTCGTCGTGACCAACACATCCAAATCGCCTCTTACAAAGGATTGCATGACATGTTCTTTTTCACGACCGCTCAATCGACCGTGCATCAAGCCAATTTTCCAGTGCGGCTTGAGATGTCTGATGCGTTCCGTAAGATCGATGGCGTTTTCCAAATCAATTTTTTCCGATTCTTCTATGAGTGGGGCGATGATATAGGCCTGATGACCTTTGAGAATCTCTTGTTCAACCAAGGCCAAAACACTGGATAAGCGTTGTGGGGTTGTCCAAAGGGTTTCGACAGCTTTGCGACCTTTCGGAAGCTCATCCAAACTTGACACATCGAGATCGCCAAAATAAGCCAGCGTAAGGGTTCGCGGAATGGGCGTCGCCGTCATCAGTAAAACATCGACTTGGCGCCCTTTATTTAAAATCATCCGCCGTTGCTCGACGCCGAAACGATGCTGTTCATCAATCACAACGAGACCAAGATCGCGAAATGTCAGCGCATGATTGAAAAGCGCATGGGTCCCGATGATCAGATCGATGTCACCTTGCAAAAGCTTGTGCATCATTTGTTTGCGCTGCCCAGCCGTTGTGCGACCGGTGAGAAGACCGATCGATACCGAAAGCGGCAGCAGTTTACGGATACTTCTAGCGTGTTGCATGGCTAAGACTTCCGTTGGGACAAGCAGTGCACCTTGGCGACCGGCTGTGATCACCGCATAAAGGGCCAAGGCAGCAATAACCGTTTTCCCAGAACCGACATCTCCTTGCAGCAGACGATACATGCCTTCAGGCTTTTCCATGTCGCTTAAAATTTCTTTTAAAACACGTTGTTGTGCCGTGGTCAGTTGAAACGGAAGACGAGCGATCACGTCATGTAGGGCGGTGTGGTTGATAGCATGCGATAGACCCGGTTGTTTGATGCGCCTGGCACGCAGCATGGCAAGTTCGAGCTGAAACAAAAAAAGCTCTTCGTAGACCAACGTGCGTTTGGCTTTGGCTACATCCTTTAAATCTTTTGGTCGATGGACCATCCGTATCGCTTCCGCCCGTTGCAGTAAGCGATACTTCTGACGGATACTGAGCGGGACGGTCTCTTCTATAACCAGCCCCGGATGATCTAAAAGCCTGTCCAGTAAGCTTTTTAAAGTCTTTGGAGGTATCTTCGCCACCGTCGGATAGACGGGATGGAACCCTTCGTCAAGAGACTTTGGCGCAAACGTTGTCTCTCGAACAACCACCTGTTGCATGCGCCGATCGTAGAGACCATACAGCAAAAGCTCAGTTCCTTCTTGAAGCCGTTGCTGTAAATACGGTTGATTAAACCAAACAGCATTCAAGGTCGATCCATGTTGTGTTTGCATCTGAACTGAAAGACGCGATCTTTTTCCGCCATAGTATTTAAGTGTGGGCCGTCCAATCACAACACCATGGATCGCAACTGTAGCCTGATCTTCACTGAGAAGCGAAAGATCCTGTGGCGTATGATCTTCATAACGCAATGGAAATGTGTATAGAAGATCATAAACGGTGGACAATCCCGCTTCTTCAAGACGTTTTCTTCGGTTTGGCGCAATGTTTAAAGCCACCCACAACGGTGTTTCGAGATGAAACTGATACTTAGACATCGCTTCATCAGCTCCGGTCGTACGATTCAAGACCTTCTTTAGCCCGGAGCAGGTCATGGAGACGCTTGCCTGTCGGTGTTGCCGCCAAGCCGCCAAGCGCTGTTTCCCGAAAGGCAACAGGAAGTCGACGCCCGACCTCATACATCGCCTGAACAACTTCATCCGGTGGAATCCGGCTTTCAATACCGGCCAGCGCCATATCGGCTGCAACCGTAGCCAGCGCGGCACCCATGGCATTGCGCTTAACACATGGGACTTCAACTAACCCTGCCACAGGATCACAGATCAAGCCGAGTAAATTTTTAAGTGCAATGGCAAACGCATGTGCTGATTGCCGGGGCGTTCCGCCAGCCATCTCAACCAAAGCAGCTGCTGCCATGCCCGTCGCTGATCCCACCTCAGCCTGACAACCGCCTTGTGCTCCAGAAATAAAAGCATTGTTCGCAACACAATAACCAAAAGCGCCAGCAGTAAATAAAAATTGTATCATTTGCTCACGTGTCGCCTGAAGTCGCGGCGCATGCGCAAAAAGTACCCCTGGTACCACACCAGCCGCGCCCGCTGTCGGCGTGGCACAAATCAGACCCATCGCCGCATTTTCTTCATTTGTCCCCATCGCTAGGGCTACAGCACGCAAAATATCTTCACCAGCGAGATGACTGCCTTGAGCAATGTAGCGTAAAAGTTTAGCCCCATCACCACCGGTAAGTCCGCTTTGACTCCGAGTTTCGGGGCGTACACCCCGCCCAGCCGCACGCTCCATAACAGTTAACTGTTCGTCCATACGGCGAATGATCTCTTCTCGGGATTTACCAGTCACTTCCATCTCCTGAGCGATCATCACTTCCGCAAGGCTCATCTCGTGCCTGGTCGCAAGATCAACCAACGCTTCGATCGTTTGGAAACGCATAAAGCCTCCCCCTCACCATCAAGGCATATTGCAATTAAGGCAAATACAAAAGGTGCGCGCCTAAAATTCCATCAAAAGTATGAATCGCTTTCAGCGCTTCGTCCGGAGGCATTTCATCAACTTCAATTGTCATCAAAGCCTGTTCGCCTTTCGCTTTACGCGAAACATGCATCGTTGCGATGTTGATCGCATAATCCGCCAGGACTTGAGCGACACGTGCGATCATGCCATGTCGATCAATATGACGGATAATAACCGTTGGCACATCGCCGCTCAGATGAACCGGAAAACCTTGTATTTCAACAATTTCAACTTTACCACCACCAATGGAGATGCCCACAAGTTCACTCATATGCGTATCGCTCATTAAGCGAACTCTTGCCGTGTTCGGATGATCAGCTTCTTGCGCACTTTCTAAAAATTCAACCGCTACCCCTTGTTCACGCGCCAGTTGTAAAGCATCGCGTACCCGCTCATCATGCGGTTCCATATTCAAAATACCAGCCGTAATCGCCGTATCCGTCCCATGTCCGCGATACGTCTCCTTAAATGACCCGTAAAACGTCACCTCAGCCCGTTCGACTTCCATGCCATGCAAAGCGCGCGCCAGTTTACCGATGCGGACAGCCCCAGCCGTATGCGAACTTGAGGGACCGATCATCACAGGTCCAATGATATCAAATACCGATCGATATTTAGGCTCAGCCATCAACATACCTCCTTTCTTAAGATCCATCATGACAACAACCTTTGCGCCGCTTTGGGATCATCATAAGCTGGTGATACGGCAATGGCGACCGTACCGGCTGCAAGCCTGAGATACGTCGCAAGCGCTGGGGACATCGACCCGACGATCACCTCTAAAGGTTGAAAACGATCGATGAGCCAGCTTTGCCATGTTTCGACTGGTATATGCGCAAGCTGCCTCCTTTTTAAAGCGTTTGATGGATGGATCCATCCGTCTAGGAACGAAGCGCCCCCTGAAGTGAGCGACCCTTCTGAAGCAGGATCTGGTTCGAAAACGCTCAGACCGAAACGATACGCTCGGGGCCCATAGCGATGAAGTCGTTCGCGCATGGCTTTTTCCAGCATGGTTTCAAGCGCCTGACGACCTCGAATGATCTGACCGCGACTTAATTCGCCCCATTCATTGACGGCTTGAACAGCCCGTGCACTTAACCTTTCCTTCAGCTTATGACTCAATCGCCATATAGGTGCAAAACGATCATTCGCGTCCGCAGGCTGAATGATCCATACATGTGTGTGTATCCGACTGTCTGCCCAAAGGTCGAGGCACATACGCATCATAGGCTTTTGTTGCGTACAACGGAGGAGAGAAAAAACCATCAGTCCTTGACCGAGCGATAATGAGCCGCTGTCCAAAACTATCATCTCGCGATCCGTTTTGAACGTCGATAAAGCAAGCGTTACACGCTCGTACAATGAACTGATACGTCCTGATATATGCGCGGAAACGATGGTGGTGACAGAGGCATCGGCCAGCAAAGGTTCGTATGCAGACAACAGATTGAGCGGCGAGATGCTGCCGTCTTTTGGAAAGGGAATGACCCTAAGGGCCGGATCCTGTTTGATCATCTCCAGCGGTAAATCACAAGCGCTATCCGTCACTACCATCGTCTTACGCATGCCCTTCTCCCCCCATCGCACCATCAAAGCGTTATTCAACACTGATGATCAAAGGATAAAGAGGTTGTCCGCCTTCTTGCACTTCGATTTCTAGTTCTGGGTAGGTCGCTTCGATCATCTGCACAATGCGGACTTGATCATCTGGGGCCATCGTTTCTCCCCAATATAAGGTCAGAAGTGAATCATGCGCTTTATCAATCATCTGTGATAATGTATTTTGAACAACTTCTAACAGCGTATCTGCATGACTCATGATGGTGCCACCATATAAGCCGAGCCATTCGCCTTCACGGATAAACTGATCCTCCTGTTGAGCATCACGCACGGCTTGTGTAAATTGAGCGACTTTGAGATCTTTTGCTGCGCGGCGCATTCTTTGAAGGTTCGTCTGAACATCATCATCAGGGTTAAAAGCAATTAACGCGGCAATCCCTTCCGGCATCGAAGTTGTTTCGATCACTTCTACCGTGCGTCCGGTCAAATGCTTGGCCTGCTCAGCAGCTAAAATAATGTTTTTATTATTTGGCAGAATAAAAATTGTATCATCCGGTAGTTTTTCGATGGCGGCAAGAATCTCTTCCGTGCTTGGGTTCATCGTCTGACCACCGTAAATGACAGCACGCACGCCGAGGCTCTCAAAAATACGGCGCATCCCTTCACCTTGTACAACCGCTACAAATCCATACACTGACGGCGCCTCAGCGGTATCCGCTATCCCTGGCGTTTGTGGAACATGGGCCTCGTTATTTTCCGGTGTTTTCGTCTCAGCGCCACCATCGTCTTTTCTCTGCTGCTCACCATACGCTCGGTTCACTTCGCGAAGTTGCTCGCGCATATTATCGATCTTAATGCGAATAATCTCCCCAAACGTTTGTACATATGTCATCGCTTCTCCAGGACGCTCCGTGTGAACGTGCAGCTTTACGAGATCGTGATCGCGCGCCACAAGAAGAGAATCACCAAAACTTTCCATCGTTTCTCGAAAACGTTTTTCGTCAAACGTCGTGACCATCGATGGATCAAGACGAACAATAAATTCTGTGCAGTATCCATATGTGATATCGCGCGGATCCATCCCTACTTGAACCGGAAGATCAAGAGCTGCATGGGCTTCATCCAAAAAAGAATCACTGGCTGTTGGAAGCGCTGCCGCTTTTATCCCGTGACCTTCTTGATCATGGGCACGTATATCTTCATCGCTTAAAAATTGAGCAAGTCCTTCCATGATCGTGATCAAGCCAAAGCCCCCAGCATCAACAACCCCTGCTTGCTTTAAAATGGGTAACATATCGGGCGTACGCTTTAACGTTGTATGTGCGTATTCCAACCAAGTCTCTAAAAGCTTCGAAAACGTATGCCGCTTTTTGTTTCTTTCTACCCATTGAATCGTATGATGCGCAGCCTCCCGCGCTACGGTTAAAATGGTCCCTTCGACCGGTTTGATCACCGCCGCATAAGCTGTCTCAACCCCTTGTTTTAAAGCATAAGCAAAATCATCAGGGGTAAGCTCAGACGTGTGCTCAAGATAGAGCGAAAAACCACGAAATAATTGTGATAAAATAACACCAGAATTTCCACGCGCTCCCATTAATAATCCACGCGACAGCGCTTTTACAACACGTCCCACATGGGTGTCAGCATGCGCGCGCGCTTCTTTAACACCCGAAGAAAACGTAAGATACATATTCGTCCCCGTATCACCGTCAGGAACCGGGAAGACGTTTAATGCATCCACATCTTGTTTTTTTCGTTTCAACACCTCCAAGGCGTATTCAAACGCTGCTAAAAGCGTTTGGCCGTCGATCGCCTCTTTTTCATGACCGTGATCATAAACGCCGTTCACCCAAAAACCTCCTCACCTACAGGACACATAAAGTTCGTTTATATCCGCTTCAACACACATCTTGCTTCGTTTCGATCGAACAATTTGGAACCGCGTTGGTTGACATTCAGCATGGTTGAGTCGCTTAAAATCATTAATTCACTGGTTTAATATTGTACATTTTCAACATGAACATTGACGGTGTGAACATCGATCCCTAATGTATGGTTGAATACATAATGAACACGATTTTGAACATTTTTGGCGACTTCAGAAATTTTTGTTCCATAACGTACAACGACATGTAAATCTATGATGGCCCCTTCAGGGGTTAACGTCACATAGACACCTTTTGCCAGGTTTTCAATACCTAAAAGCTCACTCAGCCCGTCGCGTAGGGCTTGTTTTGAAGCCATACCGACGATACCGAACACTTCCATCGCAGCTGCCCCGGAGACACGTGCAAGGACAGTTTCATCAACCGTAAGCGTCCCCAGTTCGAGCTGTCTCTTCCATGCCATGAAAGCGCCTCCTTCCATCCAACCATGCGATAAAATTCCATATCTATTGTACTATATCGTTTTGAAAAAAGAAATTCAACATCTTCACCACACTTTTAAATATAAAAGTGGCGTCTTCATTGAACTTTTATCAAGAGTGTGATAAGATGGAGCACGTAAGTCGCTTCAGTGTGATACACTTCGCAGAAAGGGGGATCGTCATGTCCCGTAAATGCTACGTGACGGGCAAAGGCCCAGGAACGGGCAATAAACGTTCACACTCCATGCGCGCCAATCGCCGTCGCTGGGGCGTGAATGTGCAAAAAGTACGTATTCTTGTCGACGGTAAGCCCAAACGCGTCTATGTAAGTGCAAAGGCATTAAAATCTGGCAAGGTTCAACGCGCCTAAGTCGCCCTGTTGTTGGGCTCAACCGATACAAAAGCAAAAAGCACCGGTTAGGTGCTTTTATTTCTTTTTCTCTTTTTTATCTTTTTTTACTTTTACTTTTCGTGTCGTCTCACCAGAAAACATATTCATGAGTGAACGAACTAGGGCTGAAAGCGGTTTGGGTAACTTAATCGTATAAAACTTCACGGTATGCCCTCCTTTTCCCCTCTATGTCTTGGTGCCTAGCCTGCTCATCCTCAACCGACACTTACGAAAAAAGACTTAAGAACAAAAGGTAAAGACCAAGGGCGGTCATCAAGAGACCACCAAAAGCATGCCAAAGCCAACCCGGCAATACATAGATGAGATCGATAAGACCAATGAAAAAGAGTATAAGACCGATCACACGTAAAACACCTTCGCGTCTTCGTCGATCTGGACGAAAAGCCATCGGCACCCTCCCATGAGCTTCCAAAACGCGCGATCAGCGCGGCGCATCCTATGGTAGTATGCATGCTTGACTTGACAGCCATGGTGCTTCATGGTATCTTTATGCATAACATCAGCTGTTCAGAACTGATTTGCGTCCTTATCAACTAAGCCTTCTTTCTTCAAAACATTGTATGCGCTAGATGCTCGTCACTCTCCATTTTTCAAAAACTTTTTCGTCATTCGGAGTGAAACAACTCAAAGTGAAACAACTCAATATGTATACAGGCTATGAAAGAGTGTGGGATGGAAAGATTTTGTCAAGCGAGTCGGGGACGGTGTAAGCCCGATCAAAATCCCCATACCCCGAGCCCTCTGGAGCTGCGGACCGAACGATACACACCTTGTATTTATTAGGCTCCGACCGGGTCAACCGTTATCGTCTGATCTCTTATGGTTGGTGATATGTTGCCATGAGGGGTCACAGAGGCTTTGCAATCGATTGTGTGCACCATCACGGAACGTACACAAGATGCATAGCGCACAAGGGTGGTACCGCGGGATAACCTCTCGCCCCTTCATCAGGGGCGAGAGTTTTTTATATATCCAACATGCTTCTATTTATTATGAAGATAGGAGGAAGAGAGATGTTAAAAGATCAAGAATTTTTGCGTATTCCGGGGCCGACACCGATCCCCCCCAGTGTCATGCGGGCCAGCATCGAACCGATGATTGGTCACCGCGATCCACGGATGGACGAACTGCTGGCGCATCTCGTACCGCGTTTAAAACCGCTCTTTGGGACAGAAAAAGGTGAAGTTTTTATTTTAGCTGGCTCTGGCACGCTGGCCTTGGAGACATCCCTTCTGAATCTGACGCGTCCTCATGACAAAGTGCTCATGCTCGTCACCGGTGCTTTTGGAGAGCGGTTTATGAAGATCGCAAAAGCGCATGGAAGAGATGTTCTCGTTCATCACACACCTTGGGGTGAGGCGGTTCAACCTGAAGATGTTCAAGCCTATCTAAAAGACCATCCCGATCTTCGTGCTGTGATTGCTACACACAGTGAAACATCGACGGGTGTTGCCAATCCGATTGCCGACATCGCAGAAGTCGTCAAAAAGCATAGTGAGGCTTTGATGATTGTCGACGCGGTCAGTTCGCTTGGAGGCATGCCGTTAAATATGGACCGACTCGGCATTGATGCTGTCGCCACCGGTTCACAAAAAGCGCTTATGAGCCCACCAGGCCTCGCCCTCTTAGCCTTGGGCGAGCGAGCTCAAGAAGTGCTGGAGACGATGGATAGCCCTCGATTTTATAACGATTTGCGCCTGTATCGCGAAAGTTTTAAGCAACATACAGTCCCTTTTACGCCGGCTGTCTCCCTACTGTTTGCGTTAAATCAAGCGCTCTCGCTCATTGAAGCAGAAGGCTTAGAAGCAGTCTTCGAACGTCACCGCCTCTTACGGGATATGACGCGCAAAGGGGTTCAAGCCATGGGGCTTCCGCTTCTCGTTCAGGATGATCGTAAGAGCTCTTGGACCGTAACAGCTGTGCGCCCTGATCCGAAAGTAGCGAGCGCCAAACAGATTCGTACCATGTTGCACGAACATTTTGGCATCGTTTTTGCAGCTGGTCAAGGAAAGATCAAAGATGACATTTTCCGCATCGGTCACATGGGATATGTCTCGCCCAGCGATGTTCTTCAATACATTGCTGCACTCGAGAGCACCCTTGCCCTCATTCAAAAGAAACAGCCAGATGGAAGCGGCGTGCGCGCAGCGCAGGAGGTGTATCATGCATGGCACACAAAGTGATCATCGCTGATCCGCTGTCAGCGGAAGGGCTCTCTCCCCTTCTGGAAGCCCGTGATATCGAACTGATCATCCTCGATGAAGTCGAACCGGAAGAGCGAGCGGCTATTTTAAACGAAGCACATGCGCTCATCGTTCGCAGTCGTACGAAAGTCACCAAAGATCTCTTGGAAGCCATGCCCCATCTGATGGTTATTGGACGGGCTGGGGTTGGCATTGATAACATTGATGTCGAAGCTGCAACTGCGCGCGGGGTCATCGTCTTAAATGCACCAGACGGTAACACCATCGCCGCCAGCGAACACACCATGGCCATGATGCTTGCGCTCATTCGACATATTCCCTTCGCGCACCAGACAGTCAAAAATGGTGGCTGGCAACGAGAACGATTTATCGGCATTCAACTCGCCCATAAGACCCTCGGCATCGTCGGACTGGGGCGAATTGGTCAAGAAGTCGCCAAACGCGCGCGGGCCTTCGATATGCACATCATCGCCTATGACCCTTTTCTAACCGAGGAGCGTGCACGTGCGCTTCATATTGAAAAAGTATCCCTGCCTGAATTGTATACACGTTCCGATCTCATTACGATTCATACCCCACTCACTGCCGAAACACGCGGCCTCATCGATCGACAGGCCTTTTCACAAATGAGAAACGGCGTGCGCATCATCAACTGCGCTCGCGGCGGTATTATCGACGAAGATGCCTTACTAGAAGCGTTAGAAAGCGGTAAAGTCGCCGGCGCAGCCCTCGACGTCTTTGCTGAAGAACCGCCGCAAAACCGCGCCCTGATCGAGCATCCCCGGCTGATCGTCACCCCGCACCTTGGCGCCAGTACGGTAGAAGCGCAAACACTGGTCGCCCGTGATGTAGCCTTTGAAGTCTTGCACGTCCTGCGTCAAGAACCATTTCAAAACAGCGTCAATTTCCCATCGCTCCCAAAGGATATGCTCGAGCGTCTAAAACACGATCTTGCGCTGGCCGAGTGGCTTGGGCGTCTCGCTTCCCAACTGGCGCGAAGTGCACCCAAAGAACTTTCGATCCAATACGCTGGGGCCTACCGCCGCGAAGATCAAGCTGCCCTCTCACGTGCCTTGGTGATGAGTGTTCTTCGTGAACAGCTCGATGTGCACGTTAATTTTGTTAATGCCTTTTACTTAGCAAAAGAACGGGCACTCACCATCCAAGAAGAGACATCATCGAAAAGCGAAGGTTTTGAAAGAAAAATTACAGTGCGCCTGACATGTGAGGGCGGAACGTTTGTCTCACTTTCAGGGACCGTTTTAAATGGACTGGGGCCGCGTCTGGTAAGGATCGATGATAACAGTGTGGACTGGGCGCCTACGCCGTATACGCTGTATGTCCATCATCAAGATCGCCCAGGTGTCATCGGACGCGTCGGTACCATGCTTGGATCACACGGGATTAATATCGCGACGATGCAAGTCGGAAGGCGGGGAGAAGGGGGACCAGCGATTATGTTAATCGCTGTTGATGAACGCCCCGACCAAGATGTCCTCTCCCGCCTTACCACACTTCCTGAAATCGAACGCGTGCAACTGTTAGTAGAAGCATAAAAAAATAACCAACCATCCATAGCAAAACCCGACGGTCATTGCCCGTCGGGTTTTTAATGTTTTTGATGCGTTATGCATTTATTCTTTGACCGCTGTGAGCACATCATACAGCGTGCGGAGGCGCAATGCCGCTTGGTCAACACCTTCTCCATAGACGCTTGTCCCTGCTACAAACTCTTGGGCGCCTGCCCGATAAGCTGCTGCTAAGGTCGAGGCATCGATGCCGCCATCGACCATGATGGGGACACGACCATACCCCCGGCTGTCTAACAGTGCACGCACACGGGAGATTTTTTCGAGCATTGAATCAATAAACGGTTGTCCTCCATACCCAGGGTTGACCGTCATCAAAAGAAGAACATCAAAAGCGCCCAAAAGCGGTTCCACCGCGTGTACACTTGTACCCGGATTAATGGCCAGACCTGCACGCACGCCACGTTCACGGATATACATTAATGTCCGGTGAATGTGGGGCGTGGCTTCCACATGCACGCTGATGCGGTCAGCACCAGCTTGAACATATGCCTCTAAGGAGCGTTCTGGTGCTTCGATCATGAGATGGACATCAAAGATCATGGAACTGTACGGCCTTAATGCAGCAATCACCGGTGGACCAAAGGTAAGATTGGGAACAAAATGACCGTCCATCACATCAAGATGAATCATCGGCGTTAACATGTCTACAGCCTCTAATGCTTCTCGTAAACAACTAAAATCGGCCGAAAGAAGGGATGGGGCGATCGTTAATGGACGATTCGCATCGTCGTACCATGCCCATGATGAACCAGCATCACCATGTTCAGGCATCTTCTGTGAATCCATGAAATCCTCCTTCTAGCGAAAACGCATCGTTTCTTTTTCTTGAAGTTCTAGTACAAACTGTCGATAGTGGGCATATCGATGTGGAGCGATCTTCCCCTGCTGGAGCGCTTCTTTGACGGCACAACCGGGCTCATGAAGATGCAGACAAGCACGATATCGGCAGTTCGGAATGTGTGGTAGAAACTCTGGCATCGCCAAAGCCACATCGCGCGGGTCACCCTCCAAGTCTAAAGCGGTAAACCCGGGTGTATCCGCTACCCAACCATTCGCAACGGGTATAAAGGATACAACCCGTGTCGTGTGACGACCCCGTTCTGTCTTTTTGCTCACTTCTCCACGCTCCAGCTTAAAATGCGGACTGAGCGTGCTGATCAAGGTCGATTTACCGACACCGGAAGGACCTGCCACGGCTACATACCGTCCATGGGCTAAAAGCGATGGAAGCGTGGTCGTAAGAAGCTTTTCGTTTTCTTTCTCCCACATCTGGCAAGGTACTGGAAGACGATCTTTATCTTGTAACGTTACGATGAATACAGTGTAGCCGATGGATGCATAAATATCCTTTAGTGCTTCGAGTGTTAAGGGCGGAGTGGTCTTCAACTGAACGTCGAAGCGACATTCGAGGTGATCAAACTTTGTCCATATGAGCACGGGCTTCATGCGGCTCATCTCAGTTAGAACGAGCAAACGATCGAGCACTTTTAAGGATAAAGGTGGCTCAGTTAAAGCAAAAACAATCCAAAGCGCGTCGAGATTGGCGAGCGGGGGACGCATCAACTCATTTTTTCGCGGTAAAATACGCTCAATTCGCCCTAAACCATCGTCCCCCTTCTCTGGTTCAGTGTATTCGACGTGATCACCCACACGCGGGACGAGCGTACCTTGGCGAAAACGTCCGCGAGCAACGGTACGAATGAGCCGCGCGTCATAAGCCTCATGAGAGGTGAAAGATGTGTTTAAGGCATCTTCAGAGAGCGGATAAACATCGTAAAAACCACTGAGCGCACGGTGAATCACCCCGATCGGCATCGCTTATCCTTCCCCTCCTCCCCCTGGCGGCTCAGGCCCTTGATCAGGCGGCGGCGCGTTCGGTGGAGCATTTGTCGGGCCTTCTGATCCTGGTGATAAGCTCGCTTTAATCTCCTCATAAGCGATCACCTTACTTAAATAAAGCACGCCATTTTGATACACATCGATCCGTGCATCTTTACCTGGAGCGAGAACAAGATCGAGTGTATATTCTTTCGGCCCGTTGATCGTCTCTTCGATCACCGGTTGCTCTTTATAGCGGGCATCGGTAACAAAAATACTAATCTGCGTCTCTTTCCCAGTCTCTGCAAGCACACTGATCGGCTGTTCAAAACTCAAAGCATCCTCTTTCATGCCGCTAGAGATGATGAGCGTGATCTCCGTTCCGGCTTTGATCTTTTCTCCCGCTTTGACTGGCCATGTGCCCACAACAAAGCCCCGTGGAAAATAGCTTTTTTCTTCACGCACTTGTTTGAGGACAAGACCGAGTTTTAGCAAGATGCTCTCAGCCTGTTCACGCGTTTTACCGACAAGCGACGGCAAGGAAAATATCTCCTGTCCTTTGCTGACGACAAATGTCACATCGGTTTCCTTGGGAACGACTTCTGTCCCTGGCGCAGGGCTTTGTCGAATGATTGTTCCGAGTGGGGCTTGGTCATCGTAAGTCTCTTCGATGTTGACATGTTGATACTGAGCAAAAAGCGGTTGGACATCGCTGATTTTGCGACCGACAACATCTGGTACCGTTTCTTTTTGCGGGCCACGACTGACGACGAGATCGATCGAGACACCGCGTTTAACGACCGTATGGGGGGTGGGATCTTGCTCGATAATGTGGCCCTCAGGAATAAGCTCATCAAATCGGTTTTGAGAGACGATCCCTGTCAGTCCCTTTTCTTCTAAGGCGCGCATCGCCTCATCCAACGACAGACCCGTCACATCCGGCAGTTCCACATCCGGCACAATAAAAGTCGAAGAAAGCGCACGCCATCCGAGATTGAACAGCACGAGGGCTAAAAAAAGCGTGAAGACGATCACCGTCGTCTGTCTCAGCCATTTTTTTTGCCACAAAACATTGAGGTGCGCTTTCCATGACCGAGGTGAAGATTGGCTGCCATCCGTAGGCGGATCGTCTTCAAGTCCAATCGGATCGTTCAGAAGGGTTTCATCGTGAGGATTCAGCGCTTCACGTGCTCCTTCATACGCTTTTTCTCCCTTCCGCGCGTCTTGTGAAGGAAGCATCCCCTGATCTAAGGATCGATCCTTATCGTGAAGAGATAGACCGTTTTTTAAAGCTTTAAGATCGAGGCGTTGGGTCATCTCTTCCGAGGAAGACGGGAGCCACAGTGGTTCGTGCACGCGTTCCGGTGAAAGTGCCGTCATCAGATCAGCTTTCATGGCTCGTGCCGATGGATAACGATCGTCTTCGTGTTTAGAAAGTGCTCGGAAAATAATATTATCGAGACTTTGTGGAAACGATGGAACCAACGATCGCACCCGCGGCGGTTCTTGTTCGAGATGCATCAGAGCTATAGAAATGGGGGATTCTGCAGCAAAAGGTACTTGACCAGTGGCCATTTCATACATGACAATGCCCAGTGAGTACAGATCGGAACGTTCCGCTATGTGTCCA
>JAVERJ010000027.1:0-14493 GCA_034007185.1 Candidatus Carbonibacillus sp.
CAAAGAGAATTCGCTGCTCCATATTGGGATCAAGTTCATAACGATAGGCTCTATATATCTTCATCTTGAAGGGCCTCCAATGCCGCATTTGCCCGGCGTCTTGCGGAACGCTTGCCATACAAGCGGTCGGCTAGGGATGTTAGGACTTCAGTCATATCGCCCACAAGATCGTCATCAACCTCACACAAGAATTCTTCGACCCTGCGCCCGGAGGGCAGCTTCGATGAATTCAAAACCGAACCGGGTCAGCCGATCCCGATGTTCCACGATGATCGTCGTCACGTTCGGATCAGAAAGTAGCTTCAAAAGTTCCTTTCGTTTGCCGTTTAGACCGGACCCGATCTCTTTGACCGTCTTCCCGACCGAAAGACCGTTTGTATTTGCAAATTCCAGAAGCCTCACCACCTGCCTTTCAAGATCGGCTTTCTGATCGGAAGACGACACCCGGGCATAAAGGGCGGTGATGCCTATCTTTTGCTCAAAGTTAAAATAAAGTGAAAACATCAAAACGTGCACAACATGATTCAGCGTGCACGTCTTTAACTAATCTAGATGCGATTCAATAAACCACAATAATTTTTCTGCCTGACGGGTAACATCGGTCATAATATCTGCCGTAATAGGATCGCCCTCTTCCTCAGAGCGAGCAAGAAGCGAACGCGCTGCTTCCGTGAAATTCGCCAACGATCGACTCAGATGCTCTACAAGCGAGCGTTCTTCTGTAAAGGTTGTCGGAAGCTCTGGAAGCATGGTGTGCTGAGCGACTGCTTGTACCGTTCCATGGGTGTGCCCACCAAGCTGCATGATGCGCTCACCGATGAGATCACCCCAGGCATCACTCGCACTATGAAGCTCATCAAAGAGGAGATGCAAACTGTAAAAATTTGGGCCTTTTACGTTCCAGTGTGCTTGCTTGGCTTGACGTTCAAGATCAATTGCAGAAGCGAGAAGAGATTGCAACAAGCCGATCAAAGAATCACGTACGCGTTTTGGAACGACATTATGCGTCTCCATCGATCGCACCGCCTCGTTTTTATGTGATTTCTTTAATACAAATTCATTATAACATAGCCATCATCGTCTGTCGATGTCGGATCTTGTCGAAAATAAAAACATCTCTGTCGCATGGAAACGGCGTCTTGAAGCACGCCATATCCAGCGATAGAGATGCCCGGCTTGGCTTACCATTGAACCTTAAAAGCGCTCAAGCAGATTGTATTTTTTTGAATGCTTCAATGAGCGGTGGTAAAACTTCAAACATATCACCCACAATACCATAATCAGCCACTTGGAAAATAGGCGCTTCTGGATCTTTGTTGATGGCAACAATCACTTTGGAAGCAGACATGCCCGCCAAGTGCTGAATCGCTCCGGAGATGCCGACAGCAATATAAAGATCAGGCGTTACAACTTTTCCGGTCTGGCCAATCTGCAAAGCATAGTCAACATACCCTGCATCGCAAGCACCACGCGATGCACCGACCGCTCCGCCAAGTACATCGGCCAGTTCATACAATAACTTAAAACCTTCTTCACCCTTTGTGCCGCGTCCACCGGAGACGACGATTTTGGCTTCGCTTAAATCAACCCCACTCGTCGCCTTTTTAACGACTTCTTCGATGACTGAACGCACGTCTTGAATTTCGATCGACAGCGTTTCTTCCACCACGCTTCTTCCTGTGCTTTCTTCTAACAAAGCGATGTTATTCGGACGAACGGTCAACATCACAGGTAAGCCTTCTACTTTGCGTTCTTCAAATGCTTTTCCCGCATAGATCGGACGCACAAAATGGACATCACCATCTTTTTGAACGATCTCCGTCACATCGCTGACAAGTCCCGCGCCCAGCCGTGCGGCAAGACGTGGTGCGATGTCTTTCCCAATGGCTGTATGGCCAAAGACAATGACTTCCGGCTGCGTGTGATCGACGGCCATGCGCAACGCCTGCATCAACGCATCCGGTGTATACTGTTTTAAGGCCTCATGTTCGATGGTAAGAAGTCGATCCGCACCATATTTCGCGAGCATATCGCGCGTTTGCGCATCGACCCCATCACCCACAAGTAAAACGATGACCTCACCGTCAGTCACTTTTTTCGCTGCAGCGATGGCCTCTAGTGTTACCTGACGTAGTTTCCCTTCTTTTCGTTCCCCCAGTATGAGTGCTCTTCCTTGCATAGCATTGTCCCTCCTTAGATCACCTTAGCTTCTTCACGGAGCTTTTTGACGAGTGTTTCGACTTGCGTTGCAATATCTCCTTGCAGTATTTCGCCTGCTTCTTTTTTCGGTGGATTGTAGCGATGGGTAACCGTGGTGCGAACGGATATATCGTCTAACCCTAATTCAGATACGCTCAAACGTTCCAGTGGCTTTTTCTTTGCTTTCATAATACCAGGAAGCGATGGGTAACGCGGATCATTCAAACCTTGTTGGGCTGTGAGAAGGACGGGAAGTTTGGTGCGAATACGTTCGACATCACCTTCCGCATCGCGCTCCACGAATACCGTATCTCCTTCTAAAGTTACTTTGGTGACAGCACCGACATGATTGATACCCAATGTTTCTGCTAGACGGATCGCCACTTGTCCAGCGCCATTATCAACAGAAAAGTTTCCTGCCAAAATAAGCTCAGGCGCTTCTTTTTCAACGACTTTGGCCAAAACCGCACTCACAAAAGATTCGTCTGTGTAAGGTTGTTCAGACTCAATGAGCACCGCTCGATCTGCGCCCATCGCCAAAGCTTTTCTCAGAGCATCTTCGGTTCGATCCGGTCCAAAACTGACCACGACGACTTCTGCATCACCGTTCTCTTTTATACGGATGGCTTCTTCTACTGCATACTCATCGTACGGATTGATCACAAACTGTACACCATCTTCTTTAATCGTTCCATTGTCTACAATGACTTTTTCTTCTGTATCAAAGGTCTGCTTCATTAACACAACAATTTTCATGTCTTTACGCCTCCTTTTGCACCTATGATTCTTCGTCATGACATATGCGCATGCCATGAAAGAGGGCATTAAAAACCGGCTCAGCAAGATTTAAAAGCGGCCGCTTCTTGTGGCCCATGACCCATGATGTCACCGTTTCATCCAACGTTCCAAAGATCATCTTACGGGCAATGTGCGTCTCCATATCATACCTGAATACGCCTTCTTTTTTACCCTCCTCAACGAGTTCATCAATAAGATCAAGGTAAGCTTTTAAAAAAGGTTCGATGCCTTCACGAATCGCTCGATCCGCTTGGCGTAACTCAATCTGCGTGACGATGGCGAGTTCAATATCGGTAGCCAGCGACTTAAAATGTTCATAGACAAGACGACGTAATTTGGCCTTGGCGCCACTTTCTTCAGCCAAATGTAATCTGAGAGATTCCACATACACCCCCATCGATTCACGAAAAACACTGATTAATATGTCAGCCTTATTGCTGAAGTAAAGATAGATCGTTCCGTCCGCGACACCCGCTTCTTTTGCAATACGCGCAACTTGCGCATTGTGGTAGCCGACATCGGCAAAGACGCGAATCGCGGCGCGTAAAATGCTTTCGTATTTTTCGCTCCCTTTGCGCGACATGCGGCGACCCCTTTCTTTAGCGCGAGACCATACGCATAGACACACTTTGAACACGTCTACGTAAATGAATGAGCATTCACTCGCCTTTGTTTACAGTTTAGCCCAAAACGTTCGCGCTGTCAATGCGTGGTTTATAGCGTCGATTGGGTCGCATCTTCAGATTCTTTGTGTTGTTCGTCAACCAGTTCTTTTGATTGACTGAGTGATGGACTAAGCTGCGCCTTCGCTTCATCAGCCAAGACACGTCGCAAGACTTTTCCGACCGTCGTTTTGGGAAGTTCTTTCCTAAATTCATAAATCCTCGGGATTTTATAAGCAGCCAATTTTGACCGCGCGTAAGCATCCAGTTCTTTTTCTGTGACGGTATGCCCTGGTTTTAAAACAATATACGCTTTTACGGTCTCACCCCGATATGGATCTGGGACGCCAACGACGGCTGCTTCTTGAATCGCAGGGTGAGCAAAGAGCACTTCTTCGACCTCTCGCGGATAGATGTTATAGCCACCAGCAATAATCATATCTTTTTTGCGATCAACGATGTAAAAAAATCCGTCTTCATCCATTTTACCGATGTCCCCTGTTAAAAACCAACCGTCCATAAATACTTTGGCCGTCTCTTCCGGCTTTCTCCAATAGCCCTTCATGACCTGTGGACCGCGTATGGCAACTTCCCCACTTTGTCCGATAGGCGCGGGCCCTCCCGTTTCAACATCAACGATCATCGCATCTGTATCCGGCCATGGAAGACCAATCGAGCCATTTTTTCGAAAATCATACATGGGATTGGCGTGGGTAACCGGCGATGTTTCGGAAAGACCATACCCTTCGACAATGCGACCTTTGGTTAACGATTCAAATTGTCTTTGCACTTCTAAAGGCAAAGGTGCTGAACCGCTAATACACGCATCAATAGACGTGAGATCATATTTTTGTATTTGTGGATGATGAATCAAAGCAATATACATCGTCGGTGCACCAGGAAACAAAGTCGGTCGTTCTTTATGAATCGTTTTTAAGACTTCTCCTGCCTCAAAACGCGGAAATAACAACATGGAAGCGGCGATCATGACCGATAAATTTAAAACGGTTGTCATGCCATAGACATGAAAAAAAGGGAGGGCTCCGACGACTTTTTCTTGACCCGGTTTGGTTTTATATATCCAATGCTTGGCTTGAACCGTATTGGCGATAAGATTATAATGCGTAAGCATCACACCCTTAGGCGTTCCGGTGGTGCCGCCGGTGTATTGTAACATGGCGACATCTTCTTGTGGATCAATGTCTGGATAGCTCGGCGGGTGAGGCGGCGCTATCTTCATCAATGTTTGCCAATCATGGTAACGTGGATCATCGGCACGTTTGGGAATGGGTTGGCCCTTTTTCTTCTGAACATATGGATATAACCAATTTTTAGGGAATGGTAAATACGATTGGATACTCGTAAAAATGACATGTTCCAGCGGCGTTTCATCTATGACTTTCTGAATTCGTGGATAATGAAGATCGAGGCATATTAATACCTTCGCTTCAGCATCATTCATTTGAAAAGCAATTTCGCGTTCAACATAGAGCGGATTGGTCTGTACAACGATGGCCCCCAACATCAGCGTTCCATAATAGGCGATCACATACTGCGGTGTATTGGGGAGCATAATCGCCACACGATCGCCTTTTTGGACACCGAGTTGACGTAAAACATGGGCAAAGCGAAAACTCCCCTCCAACACTTCTCGATAAGTAAGACGACGGCCCATAAAATAAATGGCTTCGTGATGGGGATAGTTGTTAGCGCTTTCAAGAAGCGGTTGATAAAGCGGTATGCGTGGGTAGTCAAGATGATGCGGTACTTCTTTTGGATAATACTTAAACCAAGGACGATCTTCAACCATCGTCATCCCTCCCCAATGATCCATCAATGCCTAGTCAACATATGAACCATTATGCCTCTTAAATCATGATCATCCACACTTTATGACAATATTGTAACATATGAACAGAACGATGGCTAGAGCAAAAATGAATGATGTTGTACGTCTGTGATATTGTCATATCGTAACGCTTCAGAGAAAATGTCACTATGGGACAGGAGAGAGTGACATTGACCAAAAAAGAATTGAAGCGTTACACAGTAATCATGAAGCACATTAACGGGCTTATCACAGTTAGCGAAGCTGCGAATGAATTGAAGTTAAGTATTCGTCAGGTTTTTCGCCTTAAGAAAAAAATTTTAGAGGAGGGAGTAACCGGTTTGATTCATAAAAATCGTGGGCGAAAACCTGCACATGCTCTTTCGAAAAATACACTTCAATCCATTCAACAGCTTATGACTAGCGAACCTTATCGTCATTGTAATGACCATCATTTGGCTGAATTGTTGGCGGAGCATGAGGGGATTTTCGTGAGCCCTTCAACGATCCGTCGCATCCGCTGTCAATCCAATTTCCCACCTAAACGAAAACGGCGTCCCCCTAAAGCTCATCGTCCAAGAACCAGAAAACCCCAAGCCGGAATGCTGGTTCAAATCGATGCCAGCTTTCATCGTTGGTTAGAAGATACCGAGCCTTTCGCATTACTGGCAGCCATTGATGATGCAACGGGAGAGATCATTTCTGCCACTTTTCGTCCTCGGGAGGATACAGAAGGGTATTTCCTTTTACTCAAACAGCTGATCGAACAAAAAGGAATCCCTATGAGTTTATACTCCGATCGGCATACCATTTTTCGTTCTCCCAAAGAGGATGCTTTGTCTGTGGAAGAGGAACTAGCAGGTGAAACCTCTCCCCTTTCTCAGTTTGGTGCTGCCTTGCAAGAATTGGGGATTACCCACATCAAAGCTCTTACACCTCAAGCTAAAGGACGAATCGAACGCCTTTTCGGAACTTTACAGGATCGTTGGGTGGTGGAGTTACGGCTTCACTCGATTCATTCCATCGAGGAAGCGAATCAAATTCTTCCGCATCTCATTGAAAAACATAATCGACTCTTTGCGGTTCAGCCTGCTGATCCAGAACATGCATATGTCCCTTTGAGTGAAGGACAAGACATCAATATGATCCTGTGCTATCGAGAGAAACGTACGATTGGCCCAGGGGAAACTATTTCTTACGGAGGAAAAACCTACAAGATCGCAGCGAAAAACGATAAATTAACCATACCTGTGAAAACTCGTGTTGAAATTCGTGAAACCTTAAACGGAGAGCGGTTCATCTGGTACAAAGGGGAGAAATACCCGCTGGAAGAAGTGGAAAAACCCAACCGCCAAAATCCTCCTCAAAAAGAAAAGGCGAGCCATGCGAGGAGCCCTCACAAGCCCGCTGCCGATCATCCTTGGCGAAAATACAACAAACCTTGTAAAAGGATACCACAACGGGCTTGATTTGGCTATAGCAGTTAAGGAATACTGCTAAAATTCCTTTCACCCCTTATTCGCCTTCTATGCCTGGACCGCGAATGAATCAAGGGTGAGCGAAGCGAAGGCCTTGGGCCTTTACCCTTGATGAAATGAGCGGGCCAGGCCACAATAAAAACACAGCGTGAAAGGATAAACCATAATCGATGTGACAAATTCACTGACGCGTAAGTATGACATTTTCACTGACGCTTGACAAGAGCAAAAATGAATGATGAATCATTCATCATGACACACACGCCTTCTATGATCGTATAAAGAAATCTGCTATACTGATTGAGAATGCGTTTGTCTACTTTTTACATACACGATCAGTTGATCAAATGCTCGGATCAATAAAAAGTGAGGTCGCTTTATGAAACGCTCTATCCATGTCCTCATTGGAGGCTATTATGGGTTTTATAATGTGGGCGACGATGCTGTACTCGCTGGCATCATCGCTGGCCTAAAAAAACGGCTGCATCACCCCATACTCACGGTTTTGTCCAATGACCCAGAACATACCGAGAAACAATTTGGCATAGAAGCGGTGAATCGTTGGCAGCTCTCCGCCATTGTGCGCGCGATCCGCAGCAGCGATCTTGTCATTTTAGGAGGCGGAACGCTTCTTCAAGATCGCACCTCTCCGCGCAGTCCTATGTATTATTTGGGTCTAACAGCCATTGCCTTGATGTTTAAAAAGCCCGTGTTTTATCTCGGCCAAGGCTTTGGTCCCATCATTCATCCCTTCAGTCGATGGATGATTCGTAAGATCGTCAATCGGATTGACGGTGCGATTATGCGCGATGAAGCTTCCGCGGAAGAGCTAAAACGGTCCGGTGTGACACGCACTCCTGTCCTAGTAGCCGCCGATCCAGCTTTGATGCTTGATGCTCAAACCGTCGACCCCAGACGTGGAGAGGCGATTTTAAAATCAGCAGGTATACCGCTATTCAAACCGCGTGTCTTTGTCGCCGTGCGTCACTGGAAAACGGAGCATCCTTATCAACATATGTTAGCGCGCGTTCTTGACGACGTTGCCGCTTGGGGCTATACAATTGTTTTCGTCGCCATGCAACATACCCAAGACCTTGAACCAGCGCGCACCATTGCAGATGCTATGCATCGTGAAGCATTTGTCTTGGATCGCAAGCTTAAATATGATGAAATCCTAGACCTTTTTTCAACCGGTGAAGCGCTTTTTGGTATGCGGCTCCATGCTGTTATATTCGCTGCATTGCTTCATCTACCGTTTATACCGCTTTCTTACGACCCAAAGATCGATCGTTTTGTAAAAACACTCGGTTTGGAGCAAACATTTCCGATTGATGCGCTTGATCCGGACGAACTCAAGCAGTATACACGCATGCTTTTTCAAGACTTACACGCAAGACGATCCCTCTTAAAAGCCGAGATGCCAAAAACAATCCGTTTGGCAGAGGAAGGCATGAATGTCCTGTTAGAACTTTATCAACGTAAACTGGTAAAGGAGCGTCATCATGATTAAAGCATCGCATGCATCGTCTCATATAACGCAAAAGGCGGTCTATCTTGCCTACATCTATGCACTGTTCCCGTTAAGCGATTACCTCCTCCGCCATGCGCTCGGTCTATCTGCACTGGCCGCACTCTGGGACAAAGGACTTCTGTTAATCCTTGCCACTGTATCCGTTACCTTTTCATTCGATCGGAACATATGGCAAACGCTGATGCATACGCTTAAATGGCCGCTTCTGCTTTGGATCGGTCTGGGTGTGGCCCATGTATTTCTGGATCTCCCGCACTTTGCTGCGAGTTTTGACGGTTTTCGAGCTGTTTATTTTTACATGCTCGCTGCCTTGATCGGACTTTTTCTTTTCCATAAGGAAAGCGATCGACGTCATCTTTTAAATATCATGCTCCTTGTTGCAACGCTCGCAGCGCTCGTCGGGATCGGACAATATGTCTTGGGGGTTGAAGTCCCTGCCGGATGGACAGATGTCACGGAAGCGACTTCTCGACGTGCTTTTTCTTTTGTCATCAGTCCAAATGTGTTTGGCAGTTATATGGCGCTGTTCTCACCGATCGCTTTGGGCCTTTTTTTCATCGCTAAGACATGGTACGGACGCCTTTATTACGGTATGAGCTTCCTCTTTTTAAATATTGGGCTTGTCTTAAGCGCCTCTCGCGGGGCATGGTTGGCACTTGCCTTATCAGCGTTTATCACAACGTTCGCGTTGCGACGCACCTATGCTTTGGCTTTATCGATCGTATTCGTCTTTTTCGCAGGGATCATCTCTCCCGTACGACACCGTATTCTAGCGCTTCTTTCTCCGACATACTGGGAAAAAAGTAGTCGTGACGGCCGGATTGCTCGTTGGACGCGTGCGTATCATGAAATGCGCTTTGATCCTTTTTTCGGAAAAGGTCTCGGCCATTATGGCGGTGCGACAGGGCAGCGTTATTTTGGGACGACGTATGTCGATAGTTATTATTTTAAAACACTCGCTGAGACTGGACTGATAGGATTGGGGCTCCTTCTTTATCTTTTACTCGCGCTTCTTGGGACATTTTGGAAAAACATACGCCTGCTTCACGATCGTTCCACGTATATCCTCACAATCGCTCTCGTTACAGGAGAGACAGCTGTCCTCATACACAATGCTGTGGAAAATATTTTTGAAGTTCCCTTTATGAACGCTTATTTTTGGCTGATTGCTGGTCTCATCTTATCGATGCTTTGGCGGGATAACCACGGTCATGATGGCAATACCGATGACGCAGACGATGCGACTTTTTCGCAGAAAGAGCAGGTGAAGGAACATGCTTAAACCGTTCAAGCATTTCTTGCAAGCTTTTTCTGTTTATATCGTTTTATCGTTTTACGTGTATTTTACGTATCATTGGTTGATCATTCCACTGGCGCTTGAAGGTGGCATCTGGGGTGTTCTTACGATCGTCCTCGGCATCGCTGCGTTTTTATGGATCGCACTAAAGAATAAACGTTTGCCATATGCCGTCTTCTCCTTTCTCCTTCTTTTTCTAGATAAGGCGCTTCAAGGGACGTATTTTTTTGAAGGTGTAAGCCGTATCTTGGGCATCGTTTTGTTAAGTGCAGTCGTATGGCTTTTAGGTCGCTCCCTCATCCGCTTGCCCAAAGCTGCACTCAGCGCTGTGATCTTGGTCGCGCTCTTCTTTTACTTACTCTGGCCCCGTGAAGACGTGCGGCTGTGGGCAGAATTTCGCGTGGCTGATGTCACCTCGCCGCTTTACGTCGGTAAAAGAAGCGATTACTTCCCGCTCTATCTGGAGCGAAATGCAACAACGGGATTGGATCGTATCATTGTTTATGGCAATCGAGAAGAACAACTCGGCCAAGACATCCACGCCAACGAACTGTTCAATGAAAACATGACAGAGATGCCTTTTAAAACAAAACCAATGGATCTCGAGGCAAACAAAAAGACGTATTTCCTTGGACCAGAAATCATCCGTCCGTATGCGCTCAGTTGGGATCATGGCCGTTTAAAACGTGAACCGCTCTCGCCACAAGAAGAAATGACATGGGAGCGTCAATTAATGCATGACTATCCCGGTTTTCCTTATTTTGAAATAAAAGACGGTCGGTATCAACCGCTGATCGAACGAGACGCCCTCGCTGAGCGTGTCTTAAATTTTGGTCAAACTCCGTATCTTGCCTTGACGTTGGATGCGCTGCACTTAGCCGATGATCTAAAAGCGAGTAGCGGCAATCTCGATGAAAAACCATCCCTCTTGGGCGGCGCCTTCACATCGCTTCGACTCCTGCCCGATCATCTGGAAGGTTATTATCATCAAAAACCGTTTAAACTCGCCACCAAAGCAACACAGATCATCGGAGCGATGCGTGTCGAAGACGAAGATGTGCTCGTTTTACTCGGTCAAACGCTCGATCTTGTAACAATCGAAAAGAACGGTCAACCTTTTGTGACACATCGGTTAAGCAGCCAAGAACTTCCGGATCTTTACACTGCAGACTACTTGATTGCCCCGCTCCCCGGGGAAGGCGACGTTTTATTTCTTTCGTTCCCCACGGAATCAAAAGAAACAGCGAAAATTTTGAAACCACTCCCGGGTGGAACGTGGCGCGTTCTCTTTAACGCCAAAGATCCATTGTTTCGCTTTGAAGATGTCCGCATCCAAAATGGACAGACAACCATTTTAGCCTTACCGACAAGCCGCCTTTCCAACTACCCGCAGCGATATCTGGCAGAATACACTTACGAAAACGGAAAACTGGTCTATCGCTGGAAAGTCTTTTATTCCTTAATTAACGTTCGCTATGCCAAACTTTGGGCTGAAAACCATGGACCACTCCCTTGGATGCGCATGAACGATGAGGCCATTGTAGGGATGCGTTATGGGGATCATCGACTGTATGTTCTGGTACCTCATCATCTTCCGGTCTACCCGCTTCTTATTGGTTCCAATGCGCTGATCGTTCTAAGCCTTTTAATCATACGTTGGCGTGAGCACTTGCCACAACGCATGATTAAAACAAAGAAAGGGGGGGCACTGCATTGAAACGCCTCGGTTTCCTGATGCTCGTCCTTATCATCATGCTCACCGGATGCAGCGAACCTTCGCTACCCACTTCAACCATTCAGACGGCGATCGGCACGGAGAAAACGATATCGTTCGCCCCGCCTTCCTCCAAAGCAACGCTCGTCTCACCGCATGTCGATGCCCGAAAAACCATCGAATCGGCACTCAGTGTTATGGAAGATGAAACCCTTACGAAAAGTTTCTGGTATACGGGCTATATACGAAATACCATTCACAAACGAAAAACGACAAGTATGTTCAGCGGTACGTATCTCCGCCCTACAAGAACAGCGATGGATGCCCGAATGGCTGCTATTCCCTATCGTTTTTATCGTGATGGGGAGGCATTCCGCTATATATGGACCCCAGAGACAGATTGGTTAACTGTCAAAAGTTTGCCAGTCCCTGTTCATCCCTTTTCTTCCTTTACCGCTTTGTTACCCTTTTTTAACGATGCCGAACAGTGGGATGATGAAGTTTTAGGACTAAGCGCACGTGCTTATCGGACATATGTGCAAGCGGATGCGTTTTTATCTGCGTGGGAGACGTACCGCACCGCCCATGAAACGAAACCATTGGGTGATGCCTTCAACCCAAACGATGAAGCAAATGTTTTAAAACTTCTCAGCACGAGCGATATCCTACTCACACTTTGGCTTCAAGACGACGCTACGCTTCATCAACCACGCATCGTCCAATTAGAAGCCGTCTTGCTCCTCCCCATCCCTGCTGCCGGATACAGCATGCAAGAAGTGTTTTTCCGCTTTTTCCAATTTAACGATCCGTCCATACGCCTCAAACCACCGAGTGATATCGAACGCTATTTAAAAGACGACGATGAAACAATGGGACATTAAAAAAAGCCCCTCAGCATGAGAGGCTTTGAACCTGACCTTCTTCCGGTAAACGAGCACCCGTTAGTTGTTGCGTATATTATCCGGCAGATGGCGTAGAACGTCAAGGGCTTTTAAAGTGATCACATCGCGCCCGGCGTAAAGATCACTGAGACCTTGATCGTGATGAAATCGTTCCAATGCCCGATAGAACTGATCGACACTTCCGCCATAATTAAAAGGCAGATAACCCGTCCGGATAAAATTACGAATCAGTTCTTCGCGGAGCACCTCATCAATAGCCATTTTTTCTTCATTCGTCACACACGTCACCTCTTTTTTCCGTAATCTACCGGTTCTTACAGGCCGGTCTCTGCTCAGACCGGAACGTGGTAAAGCCTCAAAAGACGCCGGCGCAGGCACGCTTAACATTTTGGTCGCTACGCTTAGTATACACGATTTTTTCGGGAAAGGGTATGCGTTTTCCGAGACGTTCAAAATCGCTTCAGTAAAGGTGAGTGCCGTGGTGAAAACAGTACGCATCACACATATCATTGGCGGCGGAGAATTTGGAGGTGCGGAGATGCATCTTCTCAAACTGTTTCAAAGTCTAAGCGACACGTTTGACTTCCGTCTGATAACCATATATAATGGCCAACTTGCTCAAGCGATGCGCGATGCCGGGTATTCCGTCAATGTCCTCAGTCAAAGTGGCCGTTTTGATCTCAGTCTTTATCGCCAATTGGTCCATCTTTTTAAGATCGAACGTCCGCACCTTGTCCACACTCACGGTGTGCGGGCCAACTTTTTCGGTCGACTGGCTGCAAAGCGCTTAGGATTACCAACGGTCACCACCGTGCACAGTTTTTTAAAACAAGACTATCCCTTGAAACGGGAATATTGGATGGCCTACGCCATGGAGCATGTCACGCGACCCCTGGTCGATCATTTCATCACAGTCAGCCACGCGCTCAAAGAAGCGCTCCGCAAAGAACACATTCCTGCTAAAAAAATAACAGTGATTCCCAATGCCATCGATACACATGGTTTTTTCGAAGGGCCGTTGTGGGAAAAAACGCGAAACGATGTACGCGAACAGCTCGGTATAAAAGATGAACGTCTCATCGTATCCACATCACGTCTCGTTCCAGTCAAAGGCATCGATATCCTCATCCAAGCGTTTTACGCACTGCGTCAACATCTTCATGATGTTAAACTCGTTCTCATCGGCACTGGAAGCGAAAAGAGACGGTTGATGGACCTCGTCGCAGCCCTTGGTCTGAACGAAGATGTTTTTTTTCTCGGTTATCGTAAGGACATTCCTAAGCTGTTAACGATGGCCGATGTCTTTGTCCTTCCCTCACGCATGGAAGGAGGGTTCCCTCTTTCTTTGATGGAAAGTCTTGCTGCTGGGATCCCTTCCATCGCTACACAACTTCCAGCCATCTTAGAATGGACGCAAAGATGGACACAGCACACGGCCTCTGCACCTTTTTATCTCATTCCCCCCGATGAACCAAAGGCACTTCAAACCGCTCTTTTCGAACTGCTCACTGATCATGCGCTCAGGGTACGTTTAAAAGAAGAAGGGAAAAGATTTGTAGAGACAACCTTTTCCTTAGAACGGTTTGCCAACGATACACGCGCCGTCTATGAAACGTTCATTCTCTAAACAAAACGATTCGCTCGATGCGACGTGCGCGTGTACGATAGCGCCGCTGACTCCCTCATGCGAATATGGAGATCGTATCTTACCCATGCCCCTACTGTTTGTCTGTATTGACAAGCGATTGAAAAAGCCTATAGAACATTTTGGCTTGTTCATCGCGGCGAAATGGTAACAGCGCCTCATGCCGTGCCTTGTCCGCATGCGGTTCCATCCTCTCCGACGTCGTCCACTCAGAGCTCAAAAGCTCACCCTTTCGAAAGCGCGTCACGATGTCACGTAACGCTTGTTCAATCGCCTCCACGCTTTCCGGATCGGCATGAAAACCGAGCCCCAAGCGTTGTATCAGCGCACTTGCTTCGCCGGATTTTAACAGTCCCAAGATCGGTCGACCGATGGCCATATATTCGAACAATTTCCCTGGAATATACCGACCCGCCGTTTGATCTTGGTCACCAAAGAT
>JAVERJ010000028.1:0-14211 GCA_034007185.1 Candidatus Carbonibacillus sp.
GGTTTGCGGCCTCGGTTTTTATGGGCAAATCCCTCAGCTCCTTCCGTGATATATGTTTTTTTGAGGCGCAAAACCTGGCGTGTGGAAAGCTGCAGTAACTCAGCAGCTTCAGCGACCTTGATATGCCCGGCAACAAGCTTTTCGATAACCAATACTTTTTTCAGTTCCGCTTTTGTCAATGTCATCTTCTCCTGTCCCATAGTGACATTTTCTCTGAACAGTTATGACATGACAATATCACAGAACAACAACACAGTGGGCGTCTGTCGCTTTGACAATACTACTTAGGTGTGTTAAACTGTGTTCATCTTTAATTCGGAAAAAACAATGATCAGGCCATATGATCGAAAAAGGTTTTCTACAGAGAGCAGGGTCTAGGCTGAAAGCCCTGTGAAGACGGTTCGATCATACCCCCTGGGAGTTGGTTCGATGAACAGCGCTCGTTTTAATACAAGGCATCATGATGGCCTTGGACGATAAAGTGCACTTACTAGTCGAACCCGGTCACCGCCGTTATTGGGATGAGTTGGGTGCATCTTGTTTTGTCTTTAGAAGGTGCATCAATTAGGGTGGTACCGCGGTCTATCCGTCCCTTTGTGGGGCGGTTTTTTTATGATCTAGATATGGGCTTTATTTGTGAATGGATACGATGTTAAAGGAGGAAAAAGCCTTGCAGAAAAAGGGAAAAAGCATCATATTAGCCGATGGTAGTGAACGCATCTTTGAAAGTGTAGAGACAGCTTGGGATGTGGCGCATGCTATCAGTCCATCGCTCGCCAAACGCGCGCTTGCTGCGGAAATAAATGGCGAGATCAAAGATTTATCAACACCTGTTGAAGATGGGGATCGCATCACGATTGCCACAGCCAGCGATCCTGCGGGTCTTTTTGCCATGCGACACAGTGCAGCACATGTACTGGCTCAAGCCATTTTACGTCTCTTTCCAGGAACAAAGCTAGGGATTGGTCCTGTGATCGAGGATGGGTTTTACTATGATGTTGATCCGCCGCAACCGATCACGGAAGCAGATCTTCCACGCATTGAAGAAGAGATGAAAAAAATCATTGCGGAGGATTTACCAATCACTCGGCAAATTAAAAACCGAGAGGAAGCGCGTTCTTATTATGAAACGATCGGTGATCCGTATAAATTAGAACTTCTTGAATCTATCCCTGAGACAGAGACGATCACGTTTTACACGCAGGGAGAATTTACAGATCTATGCCGTGGCCCGCACGTTCCTTCTACTGGTAAAATCAAGGGATTAAAGCTTTTATCTGTGGCCGGTGCATATTGGCGCGGTGATGCCAAGCGCCCAATGTTAACGCGTATCTATGGAACAGCGTGGGCGGATGATAAAGCGCTTCAAGATTATTTAAAACGCCTAGAAGAAGCCAAGGAACGGGATCATCGCAAGATCGGGAAAGAGCTTAAAATATTTACAACCTCGAAAGAAGTCGGTCAAGGTCTTCCGCTCTGGCTTCCCAATGGTGCCAAAATTCGTCGTATCATTGAACGCTATATTGTCGATCTAGAGGAGTCCCTCGGTTATGAACACGTCTATACACCTGTTTTAGCAAATGTAGAGCTTTATCAGATCTCTGGTCATTATGCGCACTACCATGACAGTATGTATCCACCGATGGATATTGATCATGAATCGCTCGTTCTAAGACCGATGAATTGTCCCCATCATATGATGATCTACAAAAGTGAACCGCGTAGTTATCGTGACTTACCGCTTAAGATTGCCGAGTTAGGAACGATGTTCCGTTATGAAGCATCTGGTGCCTTAACAGGCCTGCAACGGGTACGCGGTATGACTTTAAATGATGCGCATATTTTTGTGACGCCGGAACAGATTGAGGCGGAATTCGCGGATGTTGTACGCTTGATCCAACGCGTTTACCATGATTTTGGCATTGAAGCTTCCTTTTATCGTTTATCGCTCCGTGATCCTGACGATAAGGAAAAATATGTACAAAATGATGCGATGTGGGATCATGCCGAAGGTGTACTGCGTCGCACACTCGATAGGCTCGGTATTGAATATGTGGAAGCAAAAGGTGAAGCAGCCTTTTACGGTCCGAAACTCGATGTTCAAGTTAAAACAGCACTAGGTAAGGATGAAACACTTTCAACCGTTCAGCTTGACTTTGTTTTGCCGGAGCGATTTGACCTGACGTATGTTGGTGAAGATGGCGGACATCATCGTCCGGTCGTCATTCATCGCGGGGTGGTCGGGACGATGGAACGGTTTGTCGCTTATCTTTTGGAAGCTTATAAAGGTGCACTACCCGTTTGGCTTTCGCCCGTTCAGGCGGTTGTCTTACCCGTATCGGATCGCTTTCTAGAAGCAGCGGAAAAGGCGGTGTCATGGCTTAAAACGGATGGTGTGCGTGTTCGTTTGGATGCGCGAAACGAAAGTTTGAATTATCGCATTCGTGATGCCCATGTCAAAAAAATCCCTTATACGCTCGTCATTGGCGAACGTGAAGCACAAGATGGTACGGTCACTGTACGACGTCGTGGGGAAAAATCGACGGACACAATGCCTTTGGATGCATTTTCAAGCCTTGTGCAGGAGACGGTCCGTCAATATCAATAACCAATGCACGGAGAGCGCTCTCGATGGAGGGAGCGCTCTCGGTTTACGCTCGGTTTATTTAACGCCGCTGTGTAGTGTTGGAGTGATGCTATTTCTAGCTTTTTTAAGTACGATCACAAAAGCGACGAGAAGAGGGAGGATAACAATGAATGTTCCAGCAGCGATCAGCTGCCAATTTGCCCCAGCTTCTGCAGCTTGGGTAAACTTAGCCAAACCGACTGTCAGGGGACGAACACGGTCATCATCGGTTACAATTAATGGCCAGAAAAAATCATTCCAGTGAAAGCTAATAGAAAAAAAGATAAATGAAATCAACGTCGGCATCGATAGTGGCACGTATACATGACGAATAATTCTAAAAAAACCAGCACCATCGATTCTGGCTGCATCTTCGTAAGCCTGTGGAATACTACGAAAACTTTGCCTGAGTAGAAACGTACCAAAACCAGAACCGAAATAAGGGAGCATAATGGCCCATAGCGTGTTGATGGAAATAACAGGCATTGCTGAACTTGCCGACCATGATATCACCCAGATCTCCGGAGGCCAGCTGCAAAGAGCGGCGATATGCCGTTCGCTGATCAACGATCCGGACATTCTGTTCGGCGATGAGCCGACCGGCGCACTCAACTCGCATGCTGCCGGTGAAATTATGGCGCTCTTGTCGGAAATTAACCGTTCGGGGATGACGATTTTGCTCGTCACCCATGATATCAAAGTCGCAGGCAGAACGGAGCGGGTCTTGTACATGCTGGACGGCCAGCTTGTTGCGGAAAAACGGCTGGAGAAATTTGAAAACGAAAACACAGACAGCAGAAAAGAAAGGGAGAACCTGCTTACCGATTGGCTGATCAATCTGGGCTTTTAGTTCGCTGAATAGATTCCATTCGGCCTTAATATATAAAAGCCATAATACAGATCTAAAAAAAGTGAAGAAAGGGATCGGTGATCCATGGATCAAGATAAGTCATTCAAGAAATTTCTGGTGGTTTGGTGCGGACAGCTGGTGTCGTCGATCGGAAGCGGTATGACTGCTTTTTCCCTGGTGGTTTACGCGTTCGATCGAACGCAAATGGCCACCAGCGTTGCCCTGATTACGCTGCTTTCGTTCCTTCCGTCCATATTGCTGCGGCCGATCGGCGGCGTCTTGGCCGATCGGTTTGATCGCAGGGCCATGATGATTATCGGTGATCTCGGTTCGGCATCCGGCCTTGTTTTCATTTTGCTGACAATGCTGTTCGGACAGGTGGAGATGTGGCAAATTTATGCCGGGGTGACGGTAAGTTCGATCTTTGTCGCATTGCAAAGTCCCGCTTACAAAGCTTCTGCCACCGATTTGCTGACCGAAGAACAGTATTCGAAAGGCAGCGGCCTTGTCCAGTTGGCGGAATCATCCAAATTCTTGTTTTCCCCCTTCATTGCCGGTATATTGCTTAACTTCTCAAACATCGAGACTGTATTGGCGATCGATATTGGTACCTTTGTCTTCGCTGTTTTTGCCGTTTTTGTCATCAAAAAACAGATGAAGCCATCGCACCACGGCGCGGAAAGCGGCCACTGGATGAAAGATTTGGCGGAAGGCTGGCATGCCATCGTTTCGAACCGGGGCGTTGCGCTTCTGATTTTGATTATTTCCATTGTGACGTTCTACCTTGGCTTTTTGCAAACGTTGATCGGACCTATGGTGCTCTCATTCACCGATGCCCAGACGTTGGGTACGATCCAATCGGTCAGTGCCGTCGGCATGCTGATCAGCAGCCTGCTGATCGGGATGTTTAGCATGGGGCACCGGTATATGGATATGTTGGTCATCGGTTTGGTTATCGCCGGATTGGCACTATCGCTCATGGGCGTGACGACGAACGTTTATTTTATCACCGCAGCCGGCTTTCTTTTTCTAAGCGCGTTGCCTTTCGTCAATGCCAGCGCTGACGTGTTGGTACGGAAAAATATCCCTAAAGAAAAACAGGGCCGGGTTTGGGGAATCATCGGCATCCTGTCCCAGCTCGGGTTTATTATCGCATACGGCATATCGGGACTGCTCGCGGATCATGTCTTTAATCCGCTTCTTGAACAGGGAGGCCTGCTTGCTTCTTCCGTCGGCCGCGTGATCGGTACCGGTCCGGGCAGAGGAATCGGTCTAATGTTTATCATCGCGGGCATTCTGGTGATCGTCATGGCTCTCATCACTTCCGGTGTCAGATCGATTCATACCCTGGCCAAAAACGTGACCGTGGTCAATGGAGATCACAGATAATAGAGGAAAGGAGATTGTTGACAGCGGAAATATATCTGGTTCGGTTGAGCTTTGACGGAAATAAGCCTTTGGTGCTCATGCACCAAGCCATGCGACACCTGTCGCCGGAGCGGCAGCAGACAATAAGTAACTTGCGGTTCCTCGCTAACAAACGAAGAGCGGTTGCAGCAGAAACGTTGATTCGTTCGCTGTTGATGCAGACGTTCGGATTGACCAACGCGGCGATTCATTTCGAAAGAAACCCATATGGTAAGTCCCGATTGAAAGGGAACCCGTCTGTCGAATTTAATTTGTCGCACTCCGGCGGCTGGGTAGCTTGTGCAACCGACGTTCATCCGGTCGGCATTGACGTCGAACAGGTTTTGCCCATCGACTATGAAGAGATCGCCATGCGTTTTTTCTCGCAACAGGAATACGATGATCTGATGCGACTGACCGCAAGGGAACGGCCCACCGGTTTTTATCGATTATGGACCCTGAAGGAAAGTTACATCAAAGCCATCGGAAAGGGGCTGGTGACGCCGCTTGATGCTTTTTCGGTCATCGCTGATGTTCAGGATGGCGATGGGGAATCAACATTTCAGATTGAAGGAAGCGGCGCCGATAAGTACCGCTTAGCCCCCACCTGGAAGAATGGGCGATACGCCTCAAAGGATTAGAAAATGCTCGATATGCTACAATGCATATAGTGCAAAAAGGGTTGCCCACATTCACTTGACGAACACTTTTCCGCTTTGCACTTGACAGTATGTGATACAGTTTAATAAAATAAAATGTGTAGACTGAATATTGGTAATATAAATTGTATTTCTAACGTGCTTATAGTGTAAATGTAAAGGGGAGATGTTGATGCATGCCCTTGTCTTGGTCAAACAAGTTCCAGATACCAAAAATGCCAAGCTCCACCCTGTCACGTACACCATTGATCGCAGTTCAACCATCAACATTACCAATCCGAGCGATCTGAATGCGGTCGAAACTGCAGTTCGGATGAAGGAAGCTTACGGGGGCATGGTTTTATCCTTGAGTATGGGGCCGCCCTCAGCGGTTGAAACCATTCGTCAGACCATTCAGATGGGTGTTGATCAAGGTTTTATGATCTCCGATCGGGCCTTTGCTGGAGCTGATACATTGGCCACAGCGTATGCGCTTTCAGTTGCAGTTAAAAAAATTGAACGTACGGTGGCGCCGCTCGATCTCATTATTACAGGAAAAATGACCATTGATGGCGACACCGGTCAAGTAGGGCCTGGCGTAGCACGAAGGCTTGGGTGGTATGTATTTACCAATGTCTTAGAAATCGTCGATATACAGTTAAACAAACGTATGATTACCGTACGCAGACAAACCAACAGTGGGTATGAAGTCGTTGTATCGCCGCTTCCTGCTTTGATCGCTGTAGATCCATCCATTTACAAGCCGCGACGAGCTTCTATGCCCAATATGGTGCGTGCCGCCCGCTATCAGCCGACGATTTGGAGCGTGGATGATTTAGAAGGGATTGATCGGAGTAAGCTGGGGCTTAAAGGTTCGCCGACCATTGTACGAAAAGTATTTCCGCCACCTAAACCAGAAGGTGGAGAAAAAATAACGGGAACTTTGGATGAGCAAGTGAAAATTCTCACAAAAATTTTGTTGCAACGCCCAGAATGGATTAAGACCAATGCCAAAGTTGGTGAACGATAAGTTTAACGATGTAGCATAAAAAAATGCGCTTATACGGCCGTCCGCTAAAGATCTCCAACAAAAAAGATCAATCGCATCGTGTAGGATCGAAGGTCTTGTGGTAGGAAAGGAGGAAGAAGATATGGGAGAAGAACGAAGAGAAGCATCGGTTGAAGAAATGGTTGATGTCAAAGATTTAGACGCTTGGCGGGGTATATGGATTTATGCTGAAGTGCACGATGGTATGCTTGAAGATGTGGCTTTAGAACTGTTGCATGCCGCGCGACCACTTGCTGAGCAATTAGAGACGGAACTTGGGGCGGTGCTCCTCGGTTCTGGTATCAAGCGTCATGTCGATACGCTCATATCTCACGGTGCTGATGTCGTCTATGTAGTCGATCACCCCGAACTCACCCATTATCGAACAGAGGTCTATCAGGAAGCGCTCTATCAATTGATTGTACGTTACAAGCCGGAAATCATGCTGTTTGGTTCGACGCCCAATGGTAAAGATCTGGCTTCAGCGATCGCAACTGATTTAGAGACGGGACTGACTGCTGATACAACGATGCTTGCGGTGAACAAAGAAGAACGTCTATTAGAAGCGTCGCGTCCGGCATTTGGTGGCAATATTATGGCGACCATACTTTGTAAAAAGCATCGACCTCAAATGGCGACCGTTCGTCCCCGCGTGATGCGTGCAGGCGAACCAGATGCCACACGTAAAGGAAACATGATAGAGGTGTCTGTTACATTTTCATCTCAGAGTTTACTTAAAAACATTTTAGATACTGTTAAAGAGCGTCGGGCACAAAGCGGTTTAGAAACAGCTGATATCGTCGTCGCTTTTGGTAAGGGTGTTGGTGATCAACGTGGTTTGGAAATGGTTGAGGCGCTAGCATCTGTCTTGGGTGCCGCGATCGGTGCTTCGCGTGATGTCGTTGAGATGGGACTTATCGGTCGTGAACATCAAGTTGGACAGACGGGTATAACGGTGATGCCAAAGATCTATGTGGCCATTGGCATATCAGGAGCGATCCAGCACTTGGTGGGCATGCAAAACAGCGGGATCATCATTGCCATCAATACCGATCCGGAGGCACCGATCATGAAAATAGCCCACTACGCTGTCGTAGCAGATGCGTATACGCTTTTACCTAAGTTAACAGCGTCTTTAAGTGAAGCCTTAAAGGAGGTCCAAGGTGATGTCCTTAAAGTATGAAGCCATTGTTGTTGGCGCCGGCCCTGCCGGAATCACTGCTGCTTATGAACTGGCGCGTCGCGGGCGGGACGTTCTTTTGATCGAACGCGGCCCGTATCCGGGCTCTAAAAACGTGATGGGTGGTATTTTATATACGTATCCTTTGCGAGAGATCATTCCTAACTTTTGGGAAAAAGCACCGTTAGAACGTCCGATTTTAGAACAACGATATATGCTTCTGGATGACGATGGCCATGTGGCATTTGCTTTTCGCGATCCATCTTGGTCCGATCCGCCCAATGCGTTTTCCGTGTTGAGAGCCAAATTTGACCAGTGGTATGCTGCTCAAGCGGTTGCCCAAGGTGCGCTTTTAATTAATGAAACAACTGTTACCGAACTCATCGTTGAAGACGAGCGCGTCGTAGGGGTTCGAGTGGATCGGCCAGAAGGCGACGTGTATGCGGATGTTGTCATTTTAGCCGATGGTGCCAATTCTCTTTTAGCCAAACAAATTGGGTTTCACAAGGAATGGCTTCCTGAAGAAGTGGCGCTCGCCGTTATGGAAGTGCTCTCACTTCCAAAAGACACGATCGAATCGCGTTTTAATATTGGCCCTGAAGAAGGCGTTTCCATAGAGATGCTTGGTGAAGCGACGTTAGGGCTTCCGGGTATGGCCTGGCTTTATACAAACAAAGAGAGTTTGAGCATCGGCGTCGGTGTAACACTGTCTTCCTTACGCGAAGCGCGTATGAAACCTTATGCGCTTCTAGAGCGTTTAAAAGCGCATCCGACGGTTCAACGTCTGATAGAGGGGAGCAAACCGGAAGAGTATCTAGCCCATCTTATACCCGAAGGCGGTTATCGTTCGATTCCAAGGCTGGTCGGACATGGGGTGGTAGTCACCGGGGATGCAGCACAGTTTGTCAATGCCGTGCACCGAGAGGGATCGAATTTTGCAATTCTCTCTGGCAAACTTGCAGCCGAAGTCGTTGATGAGGCGCTTTCACTCGGCGATACGTCAGAAAATGTTTTGGTGCGTTATCGTGATCGCGTCATGCGTGGTGTCATTGGTGCGGATCTAAAAAAATATGCCGATACCATCCCGCTTTTAGAAAAAAACCCGCACTACTTAAAACATTACATGCCTCGATTGCATGGCGCTTTGCGTGAATTGTTTACGGTCGATGGTATACCGAAAAAAGAAAAGCAAAAACGCATGATCGAACTTTTGACGGCCGATCGTGGTAAATGGGGTGCCGCTCGGGATGTGTGGCGTCTGGGGAGGGCGATGTGGTAATGGCCTCGAAAATCGAAGAAAAGCTTTATTTAACCCGCTTTCAAGCAGCGGAGCAAAGTCATCTGACCGTTATCGATCACGACGTTTGTCTTACGAAATGTACAGAAAAATGGTGTACACATTTTTGTCCCACCGATGTCTACCGTTGGGAAGGTACGCGTATGCATGTTGGCTATGAGGGCTGTGTAGAGTGTGGATCATGTCGTATAGGGTGCCCCTACGGTAATATTCATTGGGTGTATCCGGAGGGTGGAAAAGGCGTCGTCTATCGATTGGCTTAAGGAAAAGATGTCTTGGCTGTTTGGATGTGTTTTCAAGTGGGCTGTGGTTTGACAAATTCGCGTGTTCATGGTATGATCAGGGCATCGTAATATCATATGATAAGAAGAAGCCCGCGCTTCTCACCTTACAGCAAATGCTCGTAAGGTTTTCACATTCAACTTGGCGACGGTTTTGTTCGTTTTAAGAAGAACGTGAGCGTGGGTGATCCACGCTCTTTTTTGTTGTTTCAAATTTAAACGTGGAGGTGTCCCCTATTAACAAAACGAATCGTCCGGAAGTAGAAATTAATGAAGATATCCGTGCTCGAGAAGTACGGTTGATCGATGTTGACGGGCAACAAATTGGTATTGTGCCCATCCAAGAAGCGCGACGTTTAGCGCAAGAAAAAAATCTTGATCTCGTCAACATCGCGCCTCAAGCCAATCCCCCTGTTTGCCGCATCATGGATTATGGTAAATATAAGTTTGAGCAGAGTAAGAAAGAAAAAGAGGCGCGTAAAAAACAAAAAGTCATCACGATTAAAGAAGTTCGTTTTTCGCCGACCATAGAAGAACACGATTTTAACACCAAATTGCGTCATGTGATAGATTTTCTACAAAAGGGTGATAAAGTAAAATGTACACTCCGTTTTAAAGGCCGGCAAATTACGCATACATCCATCGGTCAGACGGTTATGGAGCGTATTGCCAAGGAAACGGAGGCGATTGCTGTCGTTGAAAAAAAGCCTGGTCTTGAAGGCCGCAGCATGATTATGATTTTAGCGCCCAAAGCTGCCTCAGATAAGTAAACTTTATTAAGTTGTATTCTACGACTGGAGGGTTCGAAGCATGCCAAAGATGAAAACACATCGCGGCGCTGCAAAGCGCTTTAAAAAGACAGCCAGTGGGAAGTTGGTCAAACATAGCGCCAACACCAGCCACATTTTAACAAAAAAGTCGCCAAAACGTAAGCGTCAACTCAGAAAAGCGAGCGTTTTGAGCGCTGGGGATCACAAACGAACAGCACCATTGCTTGTTTATAAGAAATAGTGTATGCACATATTTTATGACATGCTTGAACAACGATAACGCTTGATCTTTCGCGCGTTGACTGGATATGCGTTTGACTGTCATACCAAATTTGAGAAGTAACGTTTTATATGATCGATAGGAGGCATACGTCATGGCACGTGTTAAAGGTGGACCGGTCGCCCGGCGGCGCCGGAAGAGAATTTTAAAACTGGCAAAAGGGTATTTTGGTTCCAAGCATAGACTGTTCCGTACAGCCAAAGCGCAAGTGATGAAATCGTATATGTACGCTTACCGCGACCGGCGGGTGAGAAAGCGCGATTTTCGTCGCTTGTGGATTACGCGCATCAATGCGGCCGCGCGCTTAAATGGTATCACCTACAACAAATTGATGCACGGACTAAAACTTGCCGGCATTGAAATCAATCGTAAGATGCTTGCAGACCTTGCTGTAAATGATGCATCGGCTTTTCAAAAGCTCGTTGAAACGGCTAAAAACAAGTTAAATGCTTGATGATGGGTCGTTTTTTTGCAACCTGCTCTGACCATAAGCAGGTTGCTTTTTAGTTTTTTGAGGAGACTAAAAAAACGATGATTGACGCTCAGTACCAACTTTTCGGAAACTATGGTATAATCAATCTGATGCTGTTTCATCTTATAGTACATGGTTTTATATGACGAATTTTAATGTTCCGATTTAAACAGATAAGGAGGATGGACATGGAACAATCGTATCGGCCTGGGTTAGAAGGTGTGATAGCGACGGAGACTGCGATTTCGTTTCTCGATGTTGAAGGAGAAGAAATTGTTATACGCGGCTATAATCTTTTGGATCTGGCGAAGCACAAAACATATGTCGATGTTTTACACTTACTTGTTTTTGGCACCTTACCGGATGAAAAAACACGTGATCAACTGGAAAAGACACTTGCCGAAGAAGGCCGTGTGCCTGAACCTATTTGGCATATTCTCAAAGAACTTCCTCCAACCATGCATGCTATGGATCGTTTGCGTACCGCCGTATCGGCCCTTGGTGGATTTGATCCGGATGTAGAAGATACGAACTTGGAAGTGAGCAGACGTAAGGGAATTCGTGCCATTGCTCGGGTAGCCACCATTGTTTCGAATTTACATCATGTGCGTGAAGGAACGGAACCCCTTTTTCCGGAAGTCGGAAAAAGTTTTGCCGAAAATATGCTTCGCATGATCACGCGTCAAACCCCAAGCCCTGAAGAAATTCGTGCGTTTGATCAGTCGCTGATCGTCTACAGTGAACACGAGATGCCCAACTCTACGTTTGCTGCTCGTGTCATTGCCTCGACGATGGCTGATATGTACGGCGCGCTCACCGGTGGCGTCGCCTCTCTTAAAGGCTATTTGCACGGCGGGGCCAATGAAGCGGTCATGTTGATGCTTCAGGAAGCAAAGACACTGGATCAAATGGAACCTTATATTTTAGAAAAATTAAATAAAAAAGCGCGCATCATGGGCTTTGGACATCGGGTGTACATGAAAAAAATGGACCCACGGGCACAACTGATGAAAGAAACGCTTAAAACACTTATCGATTCTGGCAAAGCCCCAACGCGCGCTGCAGTATGGTATGACATGTGTGAGATTGGGGAACGTGTCATGCAACGTGAAAAAGGTTTGTATCCGAATTTGGATTACTATGCTGCTCCTGTCTATGACGCGCTTCATATTCCGATCGAATTGTACACACCGATTTTCTTTGCTTCACGTACGGCTGGTTTGGTAGCCCATATCATCGAACAACATACAAACAATCGGTTGTTCCGTCCGCGTGTTCTTTATACTGGGCCCCGTGGTCTTAAACCCACTACTGATTGAGTTCAGCCAGTCATGTGGCGTGTCTGTTGTCAGTTGATGGAAACGTTTTGAAGCTCGCTGAGCGAGCGTTCGTTCTATAGAGCGGAGCGCTGCGTCCCTACGTGGTCGTGATTAAGACAAAGTTATTTAAGGAGTTGTGGTTGATATGTCCGAGCATCAGACAGTGGCAAAACGTGCATCATACGATGAACTGATCGAAAAACTTGCCTATTACACCGTGTCAGAACCGATAACATCCGATCTTGCTTGGAAAACAGCGCGTTGGGCGCTCATGGATGCCTTGGCCTCGGGTCTTTTGGCCTTGAGGTTTCCTGAATGTATGAAAATGATGGGACCCGTCGTACCGGGGGCGGTCATGCCGGGCGGTGCGCGTGTTCCGGGGACGAGCTACGAACTTGATCCGGTACAAGCTGCGTTTAACATTGGCACGATGATTCGCTGGCTTGATTTTAATGATACGTGGCTTGCTCAAGAATGGGGGCATCCTTCTGACAATCTCGGGGCGATTTTAAGTGTGGCTGATTACGAAAGCAGACGAAGACGGTCTGTGGGCGAAGCACCATTGACGGTCAAGGATGTGTTGGAGACTCAGATTAAAGCCTATGAGATTCAGGGGGTCTTAGCGCTCGAAAACAGTTTAAATCGCGTCGGGATCGATCATGTGCATTTTGTGAAAGTTGCCTCCACAGCAGTCAGTGGGAAACTGTTTGGACTCAGTGAAGATGAACTGCGCGCTGCTTTATCGAATGCCTGGATCGATGGCGCTGCACTGCGCACGTATCGCCATTTTCCGAATACTGGATCGCGTAAATCGTGGGCGGCAGGTGATGCCACAAGTCGTGCAGTGCGTCTTGTCTTGTGGGTCAAAAGTGGTGAGATGGGCTATCCGACAGCACTCTCGACACCGACGTGGGGTTTTGAAGATGTGGTGATGAAAGGGAAAAAATTAACGTTGGCTCGGCCGTTGGGGAGTTATGTCATGGAAAATATTTTATTTAAAATTAGTTATCCAGCCGAGTTTCACGGTCAGACAGCTGTCGAAGCAGCGCTCAGACTCTATCCCGAGGTCAAAGGGCGTCAGGAAGAAATTGACAAAGTTGTCATTACAACGCATGAATCAGCCATCCGTATTATTACAAAATCTGGTCCGCTTCATAATCCAGCAGATCGTGATCATTCGATTCAATATATGACAGCGATCGCACTGCTTTACGGTGATCTTACGTCGGATCATTATGAGGACCATATCGCTTCTGATCCGCGCATTGATGCTTTGCGTGAAAAAATGGAAGTGGTGGAAGATCCGGCGTATAGCCGCGATTATCTTGATCCGGACAAACGTTCTATTGCCAATGCCGTTCAAGTTTTCTTTAAAGATGGCTCGTCAACCGAAAAAGTAGAAGTTCATTTTCCGATTGGTCACAGACGTCGGAGGGAAGAAGGTGTGCCTTTGCTCCTTGAGAAGTTTAAAGGTGCGCTTTTTGAACGTTTTCCAGCTAAACAAGCAGAGCGGCTTTACCGTCTGATGACCGAAGACGATCATCTGTTAGAGATGCCTGTCGATCTCTGGATGAATGAATGGGTTCGCCCCTAAGAAGATGCAGATGAGATGGTGACGATGCGTAAGACGTCATGGTTTAACAATAAAGGTGGTGACGGAGATGAGTTGGCTGGTTGAACCGGAGCTTTCCCAAGAAACACTTGCTAAACAGTTTCGGCAGTTGGTGGAGGCACCCGAGATATTGGTGTTACCTGGCGCGCCTGATGCTTTGGCAGCAAAAATTGCTAAAGATCTTGGCGTCAAAGCATTGTATTTATCCGGAGCGGCCTATACGGCACAGCGGGCTTTACCAGATCTTGGGTTAGTTCATGTCTCAGAAGTGGCGGATAGGGCTCGAGATCTGATTCGCGCCAGCAACCTTCCGCTTTTGGTAGATATTGATACGGGTTTTGGCGGTGTCCTTTCTGTCGTACGAACAGCACGAGAGATGGTAGAAGCGCGCGTTGCTGCTGTGCAGATTGAAGATCAAGATCTTCCTAAAA
>JAVERJ010000029.1:0-13609 GCA_034007185.1 Candidatus Carbonibacillus sp.
CATCCCAGTAATCAACCTTTTCGAATTCCAGTTGTTCAACCGGTGCCCCGGTAATGATCATCCCATCAAATCGTTCGTGTTCAATATCATCAAACGTTTTATAGAACATGGCTAAATGTTCTGGAGAAGTATTTTTGGAGCGGTGTGTCTTGGGATGAAGAAGGATGATGTCGACTTGAATTGGCGTATTGCCAAGTAGACGTAGAATTTGTGTCTCTGTCGTTTCCTTTGTGGGCATGAGATTCATGATCACGATTTTAAGCGGTCGAATGTCTTGATGATACGCTCTCGTTTCATCCATGACGAAGATGTTTTCATTGTTTAAAACTTCTTTTGCGGGTAGATGATCTGGTATTTTGATCGGCATGGCTCCCCACTCCTTCTCTATGATTGATCGTCTTAGAGCTTCTCATGCCACTGAGAATAAGATCTTTGAAGGTGTTATGATTAAATATACCGTACTTAAAATGTTGTGTCTATACATTTCGACCTGATGTGTTTGATGAAAGGTTTTCATTTTCATGATGCATGGCTCGGATTTGGTTAAACGATCGTGTTCTTTTGTCATGTTCTTTTGTATGGAAGATATGAAGGCGATGAAAGAAAAGATCATACTTGTATATGAAGCGATTCAGCGATACAATGGCTTTTACAAGACAATGCTTAGAAACACGACTTTTTGTGCTTTTTGTGAGACGTTTGATCATGTCGATAGGGAGATGTCTATAGGGAGACCAACGCTCGAATGGATGCGTTACGCCCCTATAGAATCATCGGTAGGGGATGAGGATGCCATCGTGATGCCGCTGTATCGCATTGAAAAAAAACCTTCGTCAACCGTTATATCTTTTGGTAGGGATGTTCCGGAATCATACATTGCTTTGGATCGAGCAGGAAGACCCATCGTCTATAACGATCGTGGTTATACGTATAAACGATCTTTAGATGGGACACTGCATGTTCGGCATAGACATTCGTCGCATCATCGACGGGAACGTCGTGTGCTTACTGTAGACGAAGCGAAAGAAGTTCTTGAACGTGCGTATGCTCATCTTGAGCACGTCCGTGAGCATCTCATGGAGCGTAGGGAAGAGGTCATGCGTTGGACGCCGGATAAACTTTTATACGAGGAAAAGTTGCGTTTTCGGGAGGTCTATGCTTACCCGATTACGATCTTACCACCGGATGCCTATTTCGATGTTGTCCTGCAGGCAACGTTTGGGTGCACATGGAATCAATGTACGTTTTGTTCTTTTTACAAAGATCGCACGTTTGCTAAACGGGATGCAGCATCGTTTCGTGAGCATGTGCGTATGGTACGAGCATTTTTGGGAGACAGTCTCTCCTTAAGAAAAAATGTTTTTCTTGCTGATGGGAATGTTCTGGCTTTGGGTGAGCCGCTTATACCCTTATTAAAGACGGTGCGTACATTTTTTCCTGAACGTCGCATCGCGAGCTTTCTCGATCTGTGGAGCGGTTATAAAAAGGATCGTTTATGGTGGAAAACATTGGCTGAGCTCGGACTTTATCGTGTGAGTATTGGTCTCGAATCCGGCTCATCAAACATTTTAAGGATATTCAATAAACCGGGCGAACCGGAAGAAGCGATCGAGCTCATACACGATTTAAAACAGGCTGGCCTAGCGGTGAATGTCATTTTCTTAGTTGGCGCTGGGGGGGTGCCTTTTCGCGAAGAACATTTCCGCGATTCGATGCGTATCTTATCAAGGCTTCCCCTACATGCGAATGATATCGTCTATTTATCCCCACTTGTGCACAATTCGGAACTGGCAGCTGTCGATCCTGAATTGACGACACTTCCTGATTTAGATGAAGAGCTCAGCCGCTGGTTTGATAGCGTAAAAGCCCTTGGATATAAGGCGAGCTTGTATGATATTCGTGAGTTTTTATATTAGAAAAGGCGTGTATTGTCATTTGTGTCTTCGTATGATACAATAACTGATGTTCTTGTGCGATGTCTGTAACTACCGGCGTTCCGCTGACGGATAAAACGGTTGCTCCGTGCATGTTCATAATCTTAGGCGAGCAACTGCGGCAACATATGTCCAACCGTTATGAACGTCTGGCGGAAGGAGTGAAAAGACGATGAAGGAAATCATTCGTGAAATCGTTGCTCATCAACTTCGTAACGATATCCCTGATTTTCGTGCCGGGGATACCGTTCGTGTGCACGTAAAGGTTGTTGAAGGCGGTCGTGAACGCGTACAGGTTTTTGAAGGCGTCGTCATTAAACGCCAAAATGGCGGTATTCATGAAACGTTCACCGTGCGCAAGATTTCTTATGGCGTTGGCGTAGAGCGTACGTTCCCGCTGCACTCTCCGCGTATTGACCGGATTGAGGTCGTCAAACAAGGGAAAGTACGTCGGGCCAAACTGTATTATTTACGTGAACTGCGTGGTAAAGCGGCAAGAATTAAAGAACGCCCACGCAAAGCCTCGAACTAAGAAAAGGGGACTTGTGGCGACACAAGTCCTTTTTCACTATGGCATTGGGGCGAGGGGGGCACATTTAGATGGAAGATCATACGTTTGAACGCAAGCCGGACAGACATCTTTTGGATGGGTCCAAAGGACATGTAACCGATTCACACGCACATGATGGTGTAGATGCGCATTATGATCGACATACTGAAGGGATAGAACAATCATTTTCACGCCAGAAAACATTTTTCTCGGAAGTTTGGGACTGGACGAAAGCCATTGTCATCGCTTTGATTTTGGCTTATGTCATCCGTACATTTGTCTTTGCACCGACGATCGTTGATGGCGAGTCGATGTTGGATACACTCCACAACCATGAGCGCCTTATTGTTAATAAACTGATTTATCATTTTACAACGCCGAAGCGTGGCGACATCATCGTTTTTCATGCGACGGAGAATAAAGACTTTATTAAGCGTGTCATTGCCGTCGGCGGTGATCATGTCGAGATGAAAAATGATACGCTCTATATTAATGGGCAAGTTGTTCCTGAGCCTTATCTTGATCCGATAAAAAAAACGTTTGAACAAGAACTCAAGCTTGGACATAGTGCCCCACTTCCGTTTACAGATGATTTTATCATCAACGAAGTGCCTCCAGGGACGGTCTTTGTTCTAGGGGACAATCGGCGAAACAGCACAGATAGTCGCATGCTCGGACCGATTCCGCTCGATCGCGTTGTGGGACGTGCTGAATTTACATTTTGGCCTTTGGATCGGATGCGCATGTTACACCCATGATGGTTCCCTGCTCAAAGGGATCGACGACACGTCTACGAACCCTATGGGTGAAGGAGGTTAACAATCATTTTTTCTTCTTCGTTCTCCGCAGCAATCCCTGAGGCAGTGCTAGATTTGGAAACAATCCATAAGATGCAGACGACGATGCAGACGCTTGGTGCACTCGATCATTTTTTTTGGCAGCAGGGCATCGAGTATCTCGTGGGCGTGGATGAAGTTGGACGGGGACCGCTTGCTGGTCCGGTGGTCGCTGCGGCGGTGATATTAGATGGTTCACGTATTCCGTCGGGGCTCAATGATTCCAAAAAATTAACGGCACGAAGACGCAAGGCGTTGTATGGATGGATCATGCAGAAAGCCCGGGCTGTCGCCATCGGTGTCAGCACTTCGGTAGAAATTGATCATCTTAACATCTTAGAAGCAACACGTCTGGCGATGCGTCGAGCGTTATGGGGTCTTCCCTATACCCCGCAGGCCATCCTCATCGATGCGGTATCATTATCCACCGGTTATCCTGAGTTTCCAATAATTAAAGGCGATCAAAAAAGCCTTTCGATCGCCGCGGCGTCCATTGTTGCCAAAGTGATCCGTGATGAGATGATGTCGATTTATGATCGTCTCTATCCTGGCTATGGCTTTAAACACCATGCGGGTTATCCGACGCGTGCGCATCGTCAAGCGCTTTTAGAGCTCGGTCCTTCCCCGATTCATCGTCAAAGCTTTCGTTTGCTTCCCTCATAAACACCATCCATTATGTCGATCCATAAAACTCAAGCAAAATCGTTCAAAGGGCATATGTCTCAGAGAAGATGAAGAGATCAAGGTGAAGGCTATGGCTGAAAAAGGTTGGAAGGACGCTTCTTCAAAGCGTCAAGTGCGACCGGATGATCGGCGTGCGTTTGGATGGGAGGCTGAAGCGCTCGCCCTTCGTTATTTGGAGGCAAAGGGATTCCGCTTACTTGATCACAACTACCGGACATCGTTTGGGGAGATTGATCTTATCGGTTTGTTGGATGGGCGGATGGTTTTTGTGGAAGTAAGGGCTCGACGATCGGATCGTTTTGGGACTGCAAAGGAAAGTATTTCCGAGAAAAAAATACGTACCCTCCGCCGCGTCGCTCTATCGTTTTTACATACGAATAGCAAAAGACTGCCTGTACATGATGGCCTGCGCTTTGATGTGATCACTGTTTTTCGCGACCAGCATGGTCAACACGTGATCGAACATTTTCCCGCTGCGTTTTAATCGCTTGCGCGGATCCAAATGACAAAGGCTCATGCATGCTCAAAGGCGAGATGGCATCGTCAAAATGATGAAGGGAGATGGTCCAACGATGCGCCCACTCATTTTTGCACACCGCGGTGCGTCTTATAAGGCACCGGAAAATACGATGGTAGCGTTTCAACTGGCTCTGGAGGAAGGCGCCGACGGCATCGAACTCGATGTCCACGTCAGTGCGGATGGTGTGCCCGTGGTCATTCATGATGCACGTCTGGAACGAACGACCAATGGCCGGGGTTGGATCACCGAATGGACGGTGAAGGAACTTAAGACGCTCGACGCTGGATCATGGTTTGATCCCGAGTATGACCAAGAGCGCATACCGCTTCTAGAAGAAGTTTTGGCTTGGATAAAACCAACGTCCCTTCATTTAAATATTGAACTCAAAGATGCGCCAAAGATGTCGCAAGATATACTGGAGCGCGTTGTTGCGCTCGTTCGTGCGTATGACCTCGGTGAACGGGTTGTCATTTCGTCGTTTCATCATGAGCGGCTCGTCCATCTTAAAGCGATCGCCCCGGAGATAGAGCGTGCCATTTTATACGTCGCTCGACTGTATCAACCATGGGTCTACGCTGCGTATGTGGGGGCTTCTGCACTTCATCCTTACTTTGAAGCGGTCGACGCGCGTTACGTGCGTGAGGTGCGCGCACAAGGTTTGGCAATTCGACCGTATACCGTCGATGATCCCCAACGTATCCGGGAACTCAGCGCATTCGGGGTGACGGCCGTGATTACAAACACACCGCAACAAGCCAAGCGTGCTTTAGATTAAGGCCAACGCACAGGGTGATAACTTAAGGCTTCGGCAACATGTTCTGCTTGCACGATGTCTTCTTCCGCAAGATCGGCGATTGTTCGCGAGACTTTGAGGACGCGATGGAGTCCGCGCATGGATAACTGATGTTGGGCATAGGCGGTTTGAAGGAGTCGTAAGGCATCATCGGCGATATTCATAGATGTAAGGGCCGCTGGTGGTAGAAGTGCATTCCAGAACGGATGCGCGCCATTTCGGCGCTTTTTTTGTCTTTCTAAAGCGCTCTCGACTTGTAGGCGCATCTTCTTTGAGGTAAAGGCACTTGGGGTGCCACGTGTATTCAAGAAGCTTTCTTGTACAATGTTCGTAAGAGGTTGAGGCACTTCAATCACGAGATCAAAACGATCATAAAGCGGACCAGAGATTTTGTGACGATACCGTTCGATATCGATCATACGACAGCGGCATTGATGCACATCATCATCAAACCCATAATAGCCACATGGGCATGGATTCATGCCAGCTGCCAGAAGAAACCGCGCGGGATAGTGAATACTGTACCCAGAACGGCTCAAGTGTATGGTCCCTGCTTCTAAAGGTTGACGTAAGACTTCTAATGTTTTTCTCGAAAATTCCGGTAGTTCATCCAAAAATAAAACGCCACGGTGTGCAAGGGAAATTTCGCCTGGCGTCGGGTGCGTTCCACCGCCGACCAATCCAGCCATGGTAATGGTATGATGTGGGGCGCGAAACGGACGTTTGCCATAACGAATCAGCGTTTCTTGCGGTTCACCGGCAATATCATAGAGTGAAAAAACTTCAATGGCCTCATCAGAGCGAAGCGTCGGTAAAATGGTTGGAAGGCGTTCGGCCAACATGGTTTTACCGGAACCGGGAGGACCGATCATAAGAATATTATGAAAACCAGCGGCAGCAATCAGCAAGGCGCGTTTTGCACCATGCTGACCGATGACTTCGGCATAATCCAGAGCATCTTTTTTCTTTAGGTCGATGGACCAGCGGCGAATGACCGGCTGAAACGTATCAGGAGACTTTAAGAAACGTACGACGTCTTTTAAATGCTTAACCGGTATAACAGGAAATTCTGCAAGATATGGGGCATCGTGCTGCGGTTCGGGCATGAGAAGTCCTGTTAGTCCATGTTTTTTGGCGGCAAGAGCCATAGCCAGCATGCCCCGAACGGGTTTGAGTGAACCGTCTAGAGAAAGTTCGCCAATCCATAACCAACGCGACATATCGAGTTTGGTTTCCAAGCCTTGTGCACGCATAATCCCAATGGCCATCGGAAGATCGAGGGCTGATCCAACTTTTTTCATGTCAGCTGGCGCAAGATTAACCGTCAGCCGATCGAGTGGAAAGTTTAGATCGCTATTTTGAAGGGCGCTTCGTATACGTTCTCGCGACTCTTTGACAGCACTATCGGGTAGTCCGACAATATCAAATGTAGGCAGCCCTCTTCTTATGTGTACTTCGACTTCGATTAAGTGTCCTTCCGCGCCATGTAAGGTGGCACCAAAGACGCGTGCATACATATGTCCACCGCCTTAAGTTTATGGATGGAGGTGATACGTACGATAGGGACGATCTTCATCAATCCACACAGTCTTTTCATACCATGGATGCCGTGTTTGAGCCGGTGGTTCGATCGCTGGATAACCGAGATAAATAAAGCCGATCACTTCACCTTTTTCACCAAGTCCGAACAAATCTCTTACTTTAGGGTGATATGTTTTTTTACCCGTACGCCACATGGCTCCCAGACCTTCGGCGTGTGCTGCTAATAACATATTTTGAACTGCGGCAGATACAGCGGAGCGTTCTTCGGCGATGACAATATCATCCCGTTCGGCCGGTTCCATTGCCGCGACGATGATGACGGGTGCGCGGAAGGGTTTTTGAGCTTCCCGTTCTAATTTTGCTTGATTTTCTGGCGTCGTCGGATCGGTCATCTCTAGCTTGGCCAGTTCCACAAAAAGGCGGGAGAGCGGCTTGCGTCCTTCACCACTCAACACAAAAAAGCGCCATGGCTCTGTCCGATGATGTGTCGGGGCCCATGTCGCTGCTTCTAGAATACGTTCAATCACCTCGCGAGGGACGGGGTCAGGCTTGACCTTACCGATGCTCCGCCGCTCCCGCATGGCGGTATACACATCCACACATATTCATCCTTTCATCAACCATCATGCATTTTTAAGTTCAATATCATTATATCTCAGTTTGTGTAAAAAACTAGGGTAAAATTTGCTTATTCCGCACGTATACCTTTACGCTATGTATGCTTTGGCTAAGGATCTGGTCATGATGATAATGTTTGGTACAAGCGTGCGATATATACATTTGTTATACGCTTTAAATTATCCGATATTCATATTATAATGTTGACTTGTGGTGCAAAGGTTCATTAAAAATTAGACGAAGTATCGATGAAATGAAACGATATGGGATGATGTAGAACGATAAGATGATTGATCAAAATAGGAGCGGTGAGAATGTCACGAATTGAAATATTAGAACAAGATATTCATGCTTTGCGTCAAAAAATGTATGCTGTTTTTCATCAATCCGGCTCGTATACCGATCCAGAATTGCTTCGTATTAGCCAGAAGCTCGACGAGCAGTTAAATGCTTGGCAAAAACTGCGTGTAGAGAAAAAAAGGTAAACTGCAACCTCAAGCCAACGGATACAATGCTTTCTTATGGCAAAATAGTTTTAAAAAATCACATGTATATGTGACACGTTCTTTACAAATGGGTGAAAATTTGAAAAGACGTATTGTTTTGGAATGATTTGTGGTATAATGATAATGAAGCGTAAAACACGGATACGCTTTTATCGCTTCACTTTCGAAGCGCTTTAATATGTCTGTTTATGAAAAAAATTGGAGGTGATTTACGATGGTTTTTCACAATAAGAAAGAAGAACAAATCGCTTGGCAAAAACAAGTGATTGGGGAAGAGTTTGCGGAATGGATGGCAGGGCGTACGCTTGGTGAACGTAAGACGGTGCTTGATGAAGACGATTATGAGGCCTTGGCCAAAAAGCAAGAACTTGAGGCCCTGAAGCGTCGTCGTTTCTTGCGCGGACGTATCCAGTGAATTTTAATATCAACAATCATTCAAAACACTACACGTCTCTTTGGTGTGAACGATTCGATATATGGTCTGCCGTGAAAAGGTAACGGCAGACTTTTTTATTGAGACAACCACAATGTTTCGTTTTTAACATGGGTTTGCTTTTGCAATGAAGGAAAGAACTGCGATATAATGGATTTGCCCTAAGGAGCAACTTTGAGGAGGGAAACACATGATTGAACGTTATGGCGTTGTCACGTTCAAAAACGAGCCGATCACACTTCTTGGTCCGGAGTTAAAGGTTGGAGATCCGGCGCCTGATTTTCGTTTGCGGCATAGCGCGTTTTCTGATGCACGTAAAACGCTTCGCGATTATGCCGGAAAAATTGTCTTAATCAGTGTGGTACCGAGTTTGGATACACCCGTCTGCGATGCACAGACGCGTCGTTTTAATGAAGCAGCCGTTGAATTGGGGGACGATGTTCGGGTCATAACCGTAAGTTGTGATTTGCCAACTGCGCAAGCTCGTTGGTGCGGGGCTGCTGGCGTCGATAAACTCGAAGTTTTATCGGATTATTATGATCATCATTTTGGTTTAGCCTATGGTGTTTATATTCCATCCTTCGGGCTTGATCATCGCAGCATTTTTGTGCTCGACCGTTCACATACGATCCGTTACATCGAACTTGTACCGGATGTGACGGATCACCCCAATTATGATGCGGCACTTGAAGCAGTGAGAGCGCTCTTGGCTTAATCTCTTTTGATCACACGTGTTATTCCAGCTATCCATAGGCGATCGAGGATCCGTCCAATAGAGCGTGTCATGTTTTTCAATCATTTGGGAACGTACGTGCTTGCTGCTTACCGATCGTCAAAAACGGTGTGTTGCGGAAGCACGTTTTTTTCTTGCATTCTGAGGTGACGGTAGACGGGGGACGTTTCATCCTTTGAATCAACGTTGCAAAAGCCTTTTCTTCGCGTTACAATCTAACTGACTTAGCCTTAATGATAAAGGAGGCGAACGACAGGTGAACATTCATGAGTACCAGGGCAAAGCGCTTCTGAGGTCGTACGGTGTCTCTGTTCCTCGGGGGGAAGTCGCCTTTACACCGGAAGAAGCAGAAGAAAAAGCGCGCGCTTTGGGTGGGGACTTATTTGTCGTCAAAGCGCAGATTCACGCTGGTGGACGGGGAAAAGCAGGCGGTGTGAAACTTGCCAGAAGCCCTCAAGAAGTGCGTGCGATCGCTCAGCAGATGATTGGTCAGACGCTCATCACGCATCAGACAGGTCCGCTTGGTAAAGTTGTCAGAAGAGTCTTGATTGAGGAAGGGACAGCCATCGAAAAGGAGTTCTACATAGGGCTCGTTGTCGATCGGGTCAGCGGTCGTGTTGTGATGATGGCTTCCAGTGAAGGGGGCGTAGAGATCGAGGAGGTTGCACAATCCACACCGGAGAAAATCATTAAGGTGGAAATTGATCCGGTGCTTGGGCTCATGCCCTATCAAGCGCGCCGACTGGCCTTTGCCATTGGGATCCCATCCCATCTCGTCTCACAAGCAGTACGGTTTATGACTGGTCTTTATCAGGTGTTTGTCGAAAAAGATGCATCTGTGGCGGAAATTAACCCGCTTGTTTTAACGAAGGACGATCGGATTGTAGCGCTTGATGCCAAGTTTAACTTTGATCACAATGCATTATTCCGTCATCCCGATATTGTGGCATATCGTGATCTGGACGAAGAAGATCCCAAAGAAATCGAAGCTTCTAAATACGATTTAAGTTACATCGCTTTAGATGGTAACATCGGATGTATGGTCAATGGCGCGGGGCTGGCCATGGCAACGATGGATATTATTAAATTTTATGGTGGGGAACCCGCCAATTTCCTAGACGTCGGCGGGGGCGCATCGAGGGAAAAAGTGACCGCTGCGTTTAAGATTATTCTTGCGGATGAAAAAGTTGAAGGTATTTTTGTGAATATCTTCGGTGGTATTATGCGCTGTGACGTCATTGCGGAAGGGATCATTGCTGCTGCACGTGAGGTGGGCATTGATCGACCGCTCGTCGTCCGCTTAGAGGGAACGAATGTGGAGCTCGGTAAAAAATTGCTAGAGACCTCTGGACTGGATATTGTTTCAGCAGATTCTATGGCTGATGGTGCCGAAAAAATCGTTTCCCTCGTTCGAGAAAGGAGGGGTGGTCGATGAGCATTCTTATTGATCGACAGACCAAAGTGATCGTGCAAGGTATTACAGGCGACGCTGGACGTTTTCATACCGAACAAATGCTGGAATATGGGACAAACATCGTTGCCGGGGTGACGCCAGGGAAGGGCGGTACGAACGTTGCCAATGTCCCTGTGTTTAATACGGTACGGGAAGCCAAAGAAGCGACGGGGGCAAATGCTTCTGTCATTTATGTACCACCTGCGTTTGCGGCCGATGCCATTATGGAGGCGGTCGATGCCGGCTTAGAACTCGTTGTGACCATTACCGAAGGGATTCCGGTGCTAGATATGGTCAAGGTCAAACGGGCGATGGAACATTCGAAGACGCGACTCATTGGACCCAACTGTCCCGGCGTGATTACACCAGGTGAAAGTAAAATCGGTATCATGCCCGGGTATATTCATAAGCCTGGTAAAGTGGGCATTGTTTCTCGTTCCGGGACACTGACCTATGAAGCGGTGCATCAGCTTTCAACGCGCGGGATCGGTCAGTCAACAGCGGTTGGAATCGGCGGAGATCCCGTAAAAGGTATGGAGTTTATCGACGTGTTAGCGTTGTTTGAAGCGGATCCCCAGACGGAGGCAGTTGTGCTCATCGGGGAAATAGGCGGGACAGCAGAAGAAGCTGCTGCGGCTTGGATTCAAGCCCACATGACGAAACCTGTCGTCGCATTTATTGGTGGTCAGACCGCTCCACCTGGAAAACGTATGGGCCATGCGGGCGCCATCATTTCAGGGGGGCAAGGAACGGCCAAAGAAAAGATCGCTCGTTTGGAAGAAGCCGGTATTCCGGTCGCTAAGTCTCCCGCTGAAATTGGGGAGACATTGATTCGTCACCTTCGCGCCAAAGGGCTTTTAGAACGGGTATTAAGTTAAACATATGAATGATATGACACGGCTTGGCGCGACGGGCGCGCACAAGACCGTGTCATTTGTTTGTTTGTGCAGCAAATGGTTGTCAGAATAATCGTTTTATGTTTAAATTATTTTAACTTAACTTCCCTCCGAAAGAAGCCCCCCCTTCTAAACGTGAAGGTGCGCCAGCACCAGTGAAAGTGGGAGATGAATTTTGGTTAGGCGTAGCCTAAAGTTGTCTCTTTTTTTTGTGCTATGATATAATTATTTTTATATAAATGAAAGGCTGTTATATCAATGAAATTGGATAATAATGATCATTCGGTATTCATGTTGTATTATCATCTTGTTCTGGTCGTCGGTAGATTGGAATCACGATATTGACCATGTGCATATTTTGTTCAAAGCGCATCCGAAGAGTGAACGATCAAAGTTCATCAATGCTCATAAAAGCGCAAGTTCTCGACTGATCAAAAAACATTTTCCACAAGTGAAAAGAAAACTTTGGAAAGAGTATTTTTGGTCAAGAAGCTTTTGCTTACTTACAACGGGTGGTGCGCCCATTGAAGTAATAAAGAAATATATAGAAAATCAAGGTATGAAGTGAGGTGATTCGATATGGCAAACAAAGCCTATCAGTTCCGTCTGTACCCAACGCAAGAACAAGTGCAACTTCTTGCAAAAACCTTCGGTTCTGTCCGTTTCGTCTACAACAAAATGTTGGCTGAACGAAAGGAGACATATGAGAAATTCAAAGACGACAAAGAAGCCTTGAAAAAGCAAAAACTACCGACACCTGCCAAGTACAAAAAGGAGTTTCCTTGGCTCAAAGAAGTCGATAGCCTTGCGTTGGCAAACGTCCAATTGAATTTGCAGAAGGCATACCAAAACTTCTTCTCTGGTCGTGCTGAATTTCCTAAGTTCAAAAGCCGCAAGGCGAAACAGTCGTACACCACAAATATGGTCAATGGCAACATTAAGCTTTCAGATGGCTATATCAAGTTACCCAAACTGACATGGGTCAAGTTCAAGCAACATCGGGAGATTCCTGCCTATCATATCATCAAGGCTTGCACGATCACGAAAACAAAAACAGGGAAATATTATATTTCTATTCTTACAGAATACGAACATCAACCTGTCTCAAAAGAAGTGCAAACTGTTGTTGGGCTTGATTTTTCCATGAATACACTGTATGTCGATAGCGAGGGTAAGAGAGCCAATTATCCTCGATTCTATCGTAAAGCCTTGGAAACATTAGCGAAGGAACAGCGCATTTTATCACGCAGAAAGAAAGGCTCTAATCGTTGGCATAAACAGCGTCTGAAAGTTGCAAAGCTACATGAAAAAATTGTGAACCAACGCAAAGACTTTCTGCATAAAGCGTCGCACAAATTAGCGAAACTTTATGACTGCGTGGTCATCGAAGACCTCAACATGAAGGGGATGTCACAAGCCCTCCATTTCGGTCAAAGCGTTCATGACAACGGCTGGGGCATGTTCACTTCTTTCCTTCAGTACAAATTGGAAGAGCAAGGGAAGAAACTGATCAAAATCGACCAATGGTTCCCCTCATCCAAAACGTGCTCATGTTGCGGTCGAGTCAGGGCGTCTTTATCGCTTTTTGAGCGTATATTCCGCTGTGAATGTGGATTCGAAAGCGACAGGGACTGGAATGCTGCTATCAACATCAAACATGAAGGATTGCGTTTGTTGGCGTTAGCATAGCAAAAAAACTCTTGGAACAAGAGGGATAGCTCGGTCAATTTCCCGTCATGAGATGGGATTACCCGAGAAGCCCCCACCTCTTAGCGAAGCGTAGGTGGCGGGTAGTTCACAAGTTCATACATAGCTTGCTTGTCAAAAAACGTTCCTGAAGGAGAGGGTCGGGGACCCATGCATGTCCATGCGCATACAGACTTTCAACCAGGATGGATTCAAACGTATAAACCAGTTTTGATCGCTTTGCATACGTTACCCAATGTGGGACGAAAGCGCCTTTTTCAGGTGATGAAGGCCTTATCAGAGATCGTGCAAGAATCGATTGAAGATATCTCATCTGTAGCGCATGAAAGACCTGTAGAAAGCGAGTTTCCATCGCTTTCTACCCTTCAAGTGCACATAGAAATGTTAAAACAAGCCATCGTGGC
>JAVERJ010000030.1:0-13434 GCA_034007185.1 Candidatus Carbonibacillus sp.
AACACGTACAGTGGTGTTGGCTGTACCGGCCTTTGCGGCGGATGCGCTGCTCAGTGATGAAACACTGACGCCTTTTTTTCAAGCGGTTCAGTATGCCAGTGTGGCCAATGCAGCGCTTTGTTATGATTCCGAACCGGAGCCCCAGCCGCTACCGGGATCTGGCTTTGTGGTTGCGCCGACAGAAAGGAAACTGATGCGCGCTGCAACGTGGACAAGCCGCAAATGGCCCCATACGACGCCCTCTGGACAATTTCTCGTGCGTTTATATGCCGGGGGGGTCAACGCGAAACATGCTGTAGAGATGGACGATGAGACACTCATCAACCATCTTACGACAGAACTCCGCGGGGTTGTAGGTGCATGGCCGGATCCGCAAGCGGTGCTATTGACCCGTTGGCATCAAGCCATGCCACAGTATGCCGTGGGCCATCTCGAACGTATGGTACAGTTAAAAGAGAGACTGTCCAGTCGCTATCCTGGCGTATACGTAGCTGGTTCAGCGTATGACGGTGTTGGTCTTCCAGACGTCGTCGAAAGTGGCGCGCAAACAGCAAAAACGATCGCTGCCTATTTAAATACACAGGCATGAAACGCAAATCACACACGAAGTTCTGTTTTGTGTGAGTATGCTCTGCGATTAAAGCGTTCATATTCGTTCATGATGAAAGGGGTTATGCCATGAGTCTTCATATTGCTGCCAAACCAGGTGAGATTGCTGAGAAAATCTTGTTGCCCGGTGATCCGCTTCGGGCGAAGGTCATCGCTGAACGTTATCTCGAAGATGTAACCATGTATAACACCATTCGGAATATGTATGGTTTTACCGGAACCTATCGAGGTGTACGTGTCTCTGTTCAAGGGACTGGGATGGGGGTTCCCTCTATCTCTATTTATGTCCATGAACTGCTGCAATCATATGGGGTCAAACAACTCATTCGTGTTGGAACGTGCGGTTCAATGCAACCGCATGTGCACGTCCGTGATCTTATTTTGGCTATCGGAGCGGCGACGGATTCAGCGATCAATCATCAGCGTTTTGGGGCGATCGACTATGCGCCGACAGCGGACTTTCATCTACTCTCCAAAGCTTATCAACATGCGATGAAACGCGGTCTTGCACCGCATGTCGGAAACATTTTTACTACCGATACGTTCTATACCGATGATACAAAAACGGTGGATGTTTTGCGCCGCTATGGTGTGCTTGCTGTGGAGATGGAGGCAGCCGCGCTGTATACGCTTGCTCATAAGTTTGGGGCGCAAGCGCTTGCTGTGCTCACCGTCAGTGATCATCTCTTAACCAAAGAAGAAACAACTGCGGAAGAACGAGAACAGACTTTTTATGCGATGATGGAAGTGGCTTTAGATACATTGGTAGATGAAGCATCCTCAACTTTGCGTTCAGAATGAGACAGTTTTAATCGATAAAAGCCATCGATCGTGCAAAATCGACTCTTTTCTTCGGAAGGAGTCGATTTGCTTTTTGTAGAATGTATTTAGAATGAATCATAAATGCATACAATCGATCATTTTTATCTTTTTTCCAAAATGGATCATATCCTGTCGTCTTCATGAAAACGCGAACAGGAGGGATGGGTATTTGCGCTTTTTGCGCCTTTTACGTAGACGGTGGATCATTCAATGTGTTCCAGAACATCCTGGAACGGTGAGAGCGGTACGCTTATCCCTAGGTATCATGCTTGGTCTAGGGATCATTGGTGTAACTCTCTGGATCGGTTTATTGTTGTTATGGGTAGGTGCGCATACATTAAAAGAAACGTATCTAAGCGCGCTCCAAGCAGCACAACTCGAGATAAAACAACAAAACATAACGATTCAAGCCCTAAACGGTGAAAGCGAAAGGTTGCGTCAGGAAAATACAGTACTTCGCAATGAATATGCTGATTTAGCAAAACGTCTAAACGACCTTGAAGATGAATTGCGTAAACATCAAAAAACAATCGACGCAGCTCTGCATCCCCGCACTGAACATACACCTACGGATTTAAACGATGCATCAGCTACGTCTACTGGCCATGTATCGCGTGAAGGGGAGAGGCCAATGCAAAAGGGCACAGGCGCTGCGCCCATGATCACCCCGACAACCTATGCTTCTTCGATGAAAACGGTACGGGTGGCAACACTAAAGTCTAAGCTTTCGGACCTTGAAAACGAGGCGCAAGCGCAAGCATCGTTATTGCCAGCGTTCATCGAACGGATCGAGGCTATACGGGATGATCTGGCACGGACGCCGTCGATTCGACCAGCTATGGGTCGGGTGACGAGTGTGTTCGGTTATCGCACCGATCCTTTTACGCATGCTCGACGCATGCACGAAGGCATCGATTTTGCCAATGATTGGGGGACGCAGGTGGTGGCAGCCGCGCGGGGCAAAGTGATCTTTGCTGGGGTGAATGGTCCGTATGGCTTACAAGTGATGATTCAACACAAACCAAACCTCGTCACTACGTATGCGCATTTATCCAAAATCGAGGTGAAAGTAGGACAACGCGTAGAAAAAGGTGAGCGCATCGGGCGGATGGGCAGCACAGGACGCAGTACAGGCCCACACCTTCACTATGAAGTGCATGTCGATGGTCGGGCCGTTGATCCGGCCACATATTTGGGAGGGACGATCCATGTGGAAGAAGCGCTCTATCAAGACTGAGCATAGTTATCGTGGTTATTCAGTGATTCAACAAGGTGTAGCCATGAAAGGCACGTTAACAGCTGATGGCCCATTATATATTGATGGGCATATCGAGGGAGATCTGATGACGACGGAAGATGTGGTCATTGGACCCAACGGGCGTCTGAAAGGCACCTTGCGTGCAGGTAGTCTGCGTTTGGCCGGAGTGTTTCAAGGTGACGCCTATGTAAAGGGTCGCGTTCACTTAAGTCATACGGCACAGTTGATTGGAACGTTGCAATACGGGGCGCTGGCGATGGAAGAAGGTGCAGTTTTAGAAGGCACCGTTCGGCGAATGCTAGAAGAAAAAGAAAACGATCGATCAACTGCAGAAACTTTCAAAGAGCCAGTTCCAGAGCGCATTGAACGCACCGAACGGTTGAAAGAACGGATTCGACCGCAAGGGGAACGGGAAAAGGTGCAAGCGGAAAAAACGCCGTAGGCGAAAGGATTGACGATCGTCTTATATCAAACGCTGCTGCGGTGAGGGATGATGGGCTTGTGTTTATGCGCCAAGCATGAGCAGCATACGGTGTGGTATACTAATCATACAAACGCCTCACGTGACTGGTCGAGATGAAGGAGGAGACGCCTGTTGCTATTAGATGAAAACATCCATGGTTTTAAAGTTTTAGAGAAGGAATATATCGAAGAGCTTTCAGCGGATGCTTATACATTTTTACATGAAGCGAGTGGGGCACGGCTCATCGCTGTATTGAATGATGACGATAACAAAGTATTTTCGATTGCTTTCCGCACGCCGCCGAATGCTTCCAATGGGTTGCCGCATATTTTAGAACATTCCGTATTAAATGGCTCGCGAAAATATCCGACCAAGGAACCCTTTGTCGAGTTGGCGAAGGGATCGCTCAATACGTTTTTAAACGCCATGACTTACCCTGATAAAACGGTTTATCCTGTTGCCAGCCGCAACAAAAAAGATTTTATGAACTTGATGGATGTATATTTGGATGCTGTCTTTTTTCCGCGCTTGTATGACGATCCACTCATCTTGATGCAAGAAGGCTGGCATTATGAACTTTCTCATCCCGACGCTGATACACTCAACATTCGTGGCGTCGTTTATAACGAGATGAAAGGTGCTTATTCTTCCCCAGAAGCGGTGCTTTTTCAACGTATTCAGACGACGTTATTCCCCGATACACCGTATCGTTATGATTCGGGCGGTGATCCGGACGTTATTCCGACGCTCAACCAAGAAGCTTTTGTTGATTTTCACCGCACCTATTATCATCCAAGCAACAGCTTTATGTTTTTATATGGGGATCTCGATCTGCCACCGATTTTAAAGAAAATCGATGAGGAATATTTGGCGCATTTTAAAGCGCGCGACATTCACGCAGATCTTCCACTCCAAAAGCCTTTTTCTAAGCGAAAGACGGTTTCGTATCCTTATGCCTTACCAGAGGGCGTTAAAGCGGATCAAAAAGATTATTTAAGTGTGAACTATGTGGTGGGTGAAATAGATGATGCAGTCACGATGCTGGCTTTAGAAATACTCCAATATGTTCTCATCGATTCGCCAGCAGCGCCGCTCAAACAAAAAATATTGGAAGCAGGGCTTGCCGAAGATGTCTTTGCTTCTTTAGAAACATCGCTCCGTCAAGGTGTGTTTTCGATCATTGCCAAAGGCGCACAAAAAGATCATCTCGATGCTTTTGATGCGCTCGTCACACGTGAATTAAAACGCTATCAAGAAGAAGGCATTCCACGTCGACTTTTGGAAGCTGCTTTAACGCGTAAAGAATTTGAGCTGCGTGAAGCTGATATGCATGGGTATCCCAAAGGTCTTGTGGCTGCTTTAAATATGCTTACAACTTGGATTCACGGTAAAGATCCGTTTCTCTATGTACGTTATGAGCCGCTTCTCACACAGTTGAAGGCTGGTTTAGACCATGGCTTATTCGAGTCCATTTTAAAAGAACGACTGTTAGGTCATAACCATGTTGCGCGTGTCGTTTTGACGGCAACGCCAGGGATGCTGGAAGCAAAAGAAGCGGAAGAACATCTTGCCTTACAACGTACGCTTCAATCGTTGTCCGCAAAAGAGCGCGCGGAGATCGTTCAAAAGACAGCGTTGTTGCGCGAGCGACAGACGACGCCAGATGCACCAGAAGCTCTCAACACCTTACCCCTTCTGGATAGGGAAGACATCACGCCAGTTGGTGAACACATTCCGACTGAAGAAAAAACGTTAGAAAACGTACGCTTTTTGCATCATCCACTTAAAACCAACAACATCAGTTATATTCAGATGTATTTCCCTGTTGGTCATCTGACGGTTGAAGATCTTCCTTATGTCAGTGCGCTTTTGTATGCGCTCGGTAAAGTTGATACGAAAAAACATCCCTATGGCGAGCTTATTGATGAAATGAATTTGCAAACCGGGGGTTTAAGTTTTCAACTTGAAGCGGTTGCCCCTGTTGGAGAGGTCGATCCATACGATCTTTATGTCATCATTCGTCTGCGGGCACTTACGCAAAAACTCCCCGAGGCGATGGCGCTTGTGAAAGAAATTGCCTTAACGAGCCGCTTTGACAACACGGAGCGACTTTATACACTCTTTAGCGAACAAAGATCACGTCAAGAGATGGGCTTATATGATCGTGGCCATCAGATTACAGCCGCTCGCCTTCTCGCAGCCTTTTCTCCAGTGGATGCTGCCCGCGATGATATACGGGGAATTGGTTATTTTCTCTTTCTAAAGACGTTCTTACAGTCATTGAAAGAAAACCCTGATCATGTTCGAGCGAAGCTGGAAGATCTCTACCGTAAGCTTTTTTATCGCGATCAACTGATCGTGTCCTTGACAGGAGAAGACGCAGAAGAAGGCGCCCTGCGGACCATATGGCACGACTGGATCGAAGACTTTCCCAGTGGCCGTCCGCATGATGTCAAACGGATATTCCAAAGCCGCCCATCGCGCGAAGCGCTTTTAGCTGCCTCCAAAGTGCAATATGTGGCAAGCGGTGGCACCGTCGGCAAGCTTGATGCTGAAACTTATGGACTGTATCAAGTGTTACGCACGATTCTCGCGTATGATTATTTATGGAACCGGGTGCGCGTACAAGGCGGGGCATATGGCAGTATGTTTCAAGTCGAACGGAATGGTAATTTTGTATTGGCTTCTTATCGTGATCCGCATCTTAAAGAGACACTTCAAACGTATGAAGCGGTTCAGACCTATGTGGAGCGCTTTGAAGCCGATGATCGTGAGATGACCAAATACGTGATTGGAACGATCGCGCGTCTTGATCAACCGCTTACGCCTTCCATGAAAGGTGAGCGCGGTGATTGGATGGTGCTGACGGGTCTTACGGAGGAACGATTGAATGCGGAGCGGCGCGCGATTCTACACAGCGATCCTGCTCAGATTCGGGGACTCGCAAAGTCCTTTACCGTACTTCAGGAGACTCCCCGCGTATGCGTGATGGGAGGGCGTAGCCGGCTGGAACGGGAAAAAGCGCTTTTTGATGTCTACACAACCTTAATCGAAGAATCTCAATAAAACGTGTCATTCTGTATAACGCGGCAGGGTCAAGGTGATGAGCTGAAAACGCTTAAAGCGCCTGATCCTGCCGCGATTGACGATGATGATGCGCCGCGCGCTTTCCCAGTCTTGTTCATGGCTCAGATCGTCATGCCCAGGCCAAGATGAATATTTCAATAAAAGATGGAGATGTTCTTGGCCAACACCAATCACCGGCGTGAGCAGTTTCGAGGCATCATAAAGCGATGTGATGAGTTCGAGCGCAAGAGCCATTTGTTTTGGATCGAAGATGGCCAGGTCACGGGTTTCCTGTGGGTGGCTGATGTCCGTTAGGGCATACATGATACGGGGCATGACACGTTTAGGCCACGTTTCATGATGTTTGCTAAACCAATCGGCGACAAACTTGCCAAAAGACAGAAGGCGTGGGCGAGGCGCTTCTTGGTGGTAACGCCACAGAAGGCGATCCAATAGATGGCTGACTGCTTCTAATTCATCAAGCATGGTGCCAATGAGCGGCGCTTGTGAACGATCCTCGGACGACATTGAGTGATGCTGTGCAGAGATTTGTTCCTTTTGCCATGATAAATATCCTTGTAAAGCTGTCAGTGGATTGCGAAGTTCATGGACGATGTGAGCAATCTCTTCAGAGAACTCAGAAGGCATTGAACGCTTTATACGCGGCTGATCGGCGTGTTGGTTTGAGGGGGCCATCGCATTCGGCGGTTTAATCCATTGTGCTGTCTTTTGCTCTTTCCAAGAAGGTGTTGATTGAAGAAACTGTATGTGTTGCAGTACCCGCTGTGCGACTGCGCTTCCAAGTTGCAGCAGATGATTCAGTTCAAAGCTTTTGGACAAAAGGACGAGATACAGTTTTTCTGTGCGGTTCATTGCTGGGATAGGCCAGGCGAAAGATGTTAAGGTGTGAAACAACGGATGGGGATGTTCAGCGCCGATCATCCAGTTCATCCGGTGCTGATTGAGAACAAGGTTAAGGGCTGTTGGCGGGGCATGTTCATCCAAGAGGTGAAGCATGACTTGGAATCCATAAGGTGGTAGCAACAGTCGGTGCTTAGAAGGATATAGGTCGAGCACGGTCCCTTCTTCGTCACACAACAAAAAAAGTGGGGATTCATCCGCAGTATCTTCTACAAAGCCCTTCAGATCCGTATGTAAGGTTGCAAACGTTGACATATACCGCCAATAGGCTTGAGAAGGAAAGCGATAAGTCCATTTAAAAGCGGTGCCTTCGTCGACTTTTTGAAGACGAAAACGTCTCCAAAAATGGAGAATCTCCGGTCGCACAGAATCGACCGGTCGACCCTCGATCATATAGTGCGCCCACGCTTCGCGGTAAGGAATGGGTTGTTGACCCAATAGGGCAGGGTCTGAGGCATATGTATGGTTACGATGGTGATTCATGCGATGTCTCTCCATTATTGGATCATTTCTGATCAGCATAGAATGGGTGTCGTCGTCGCAGCACGCCTTATATGCGTGTACGAACTTCTCATGTTATAATAAGCAAAAAGGTCCACCAAGCGCAACTGTAAACACGTAGAGCGTGCGTTAGGCGTGAGGATGTCAGCAGAGCGGGGTGAGGAGAGATGCAAAAAAAGTTAATCGCCTTTGAAGGCGTTGAAGGCTCAGGAAAGAGTGAACTGGTCGCCCGCCTTTCAGCTTGGCTGAACGATCATGGGCATCGTGTTTTAAGTACGCGAGAACCTGGTGGTTCAGCCATCGCCGAACGTCTGCGTCAGGTCATTCTCGATGATGCCATGCACGGATTAGATCCATTGGCAGAAGCCTTTATGTATGCGGCAGCGCGTCGACAACACGTGATTGAGACAATCCAACCTGCACTCGCCAATGGGTATTGGGTGCTTGTCGATCGTTACATAGACTCCTCACTGGTCTATCAAGGCATGGTTCGAGGTGCAGGGTTAGAAACGGTCGAGGCGATCAATCGTCTCGCTGTTGGCGATCTTTGGCCAGGGACGACGATCTTGCTCGATCTTTCTCCAGAGCTCGCCCTTTCTCGTTTAAAAGCTGCTGCAAGCAGAGTTCGAAATCGATTTGATCGAGAAACATTGGAATTTCATGAACATATACGGACAGCATACCGCACGCTTGCCTTCAGTGAGCCCAAGCGCTTTGTGATCGTCGATGCATCATTGCCGCCAGATGCATTGTTTACACTTGTGCGCGATCGTCTGTTAGCACGCTATCCGGAACTATCTCCTTAGTCTGGATCTTATTAACGATATGAGGTCAGCGATTTCAAATTGTCCGGGGAGGCCTTACGATGCGTTATGCACTGGGTGTTGATTTAGGGGGAACAGCCATCAAATTTGGTTTGGTGAGTGAAAAAGGGGAAATCGTAGAGCGGCACCAAGTGCCAACACCGGTTGGTGAAGGATCGAAGGCAATCATCCAAAAAATGGTTGAGGGTCTAAAACGTTTAGGGATGAAAGACCTAGCCATCGAAGGGATAGGCGTGGGGGTGCCAGGGCTCATCCAGGTAGAAAAAGGGGTGGTCCGCCTCGCTCCGAATTTAAACTGGCATGCATTTCCACTTTTATCGGAACTTGAAGAAGCTTATCCCGCTCGCTGGGTGATCGAAAATGATGCCAATGCTGCTCTTTTAGGGGAACGTTGGATGGGTGGACTAAAAGGGATTCAAGATGGGCTTATGATAACTTTGGGCACTGGTGTTGGCGGTGCGATACTCACACAAGGTCGTTTGGTGCGCGGAGTTGGTGGCGTGGCTGGGGAGATTGGACATATCCCAGTGAATCGCTCCGGCATTCGCTGCGGTTGCGGGCGGATTGGTTGTTTAGAGACGGAAGCATCAGCCACAGCGCTCGTACGGCATACAAAAGAGGCGCTGCAACTTGGCAGGGCTTCCATGCTTGAACAAGTTCTAGCCCAAAATGATATGCTTACACCCATGGATATCAGCGTTGCAGCAGAGGCTGGTGACGCCCTTGCTCAAGAAATGTTCGCCAAAATAGCGGATTGGTTGGCGTTTGCGTTGGGCGGTCTTTTAAACACGTTGAATCCTGAAAAAGTTTTGATCGGGGGCGGTTTGGCCTATGCGGGAGATACGCTCTTTCTTCCGCTTAGGGAGGCGCTTTTCCGTTATACACTCGATGTCGCACTAGAAGATGTCACCGTGGAGCGGGCCATGCTCGGTAACGATGCCGGTATGATCGGTGCAGCATGGCTCGTCCTTCATGGCGCTGATCCATCTTCGGCTTGATGAGGGCAATCGCATTTCACAGGTAGCCGTGTGCTATATCTTGGAGTTCAGACTTAACGAAAGAGCTGACGAAGCATATCCCACCATGAGGTATGGGAGCTTGCTTCGGTCGGCTCTTTTGTTGCATGTGCTGGAGGCATTTGTTCACAAGGGATGTGCGGCGCCGTTCCTTCGACAAAAAACAGAAGGGTGCCCTCGCCGCAGTGTACATCTTTTTTGGCTGCTTCATTCCCTAATGGCACATAAGCCATTTCGACGCCATGTGGAATGGGAAAAAGCTTCGGTGGTTGGCCTTTTAAAGCACCTTCGATAAAAGAAGCAAAAATATGTTTGGCGCGCGAACCTTCGGATGGATCGTTTTGATCGATCGGACGCATATCGTCATAGCCAATCCATACGACGGCGGCGAGGTCAGGCGTATAGCCAGCCATCCAAGCATCTGTCGGCGTCGTCCCAGTCTTGCCGGCGATCGGACGATGAATGTCTTTGGCGATGACATAAGCTGTGCCGCCCGGTTCGCCAGGAGCTGGAGACGGTTCAAACACGCCTTGTAACAGACGGGTGAGGACAAACATGTGGGCAGGGTCCGCGACACGTTCAGCGTGTTGGGGATAGGCGTAGAGAATGTTGCCATTTTCATCTTCAATGCGATCGACAAAATGGAGTGGATGTTTCTCACCATAAGCGGCGAAAGTGGCGTAGACTTGGGCTAGGGATGCAGGACTCACCCCGCTTGCACCGAGGGCCAAGGCCGGGACAGCCTCAAGTGGTTCGCGAATACCGAGCGCTTGGGCACGTGCTACGACATGTTTGGCGCCGAGATGTAAAAGCGTTGTGACAGCATAGATATTATCGGAACGTTGGATCGCTTCATACATCGTGATATATCGCTCAGCATATCGATCATGATAGTTTTTGGGTTCATACGTTCGACCACCCTCATAAGTAAACACTGTCGGTTTGGATTCGATTTCGGTTAGCGGTGTCATCCCGTTTTCTAAAGCTGTAAGATAAACAATCGGTTTAAACGCAGATCCCGGCTGCCTTATGGCTTTGAGTGCACGGTTAAAAGGACTTTGTGTAAAGTCGCGTCCACCGATAAGCGCGCGCACCCCGCCATCTCGGGGATCAACAGCGATCAATGCGACTTCCAAGGCGCTGTCTGGCGGCAGAAAGCGTGTCACCGCATCTTCTGCTGCTTGTTGCATGGTGGGATCGAGTGTGGTCATAATACGATAATGACCTGTTTTGAGTGTCTCCGGTGTGAGATGCCATACCGATTGAATTTCTTCGAAGACGGCATCTTGAAAATAAGGCGCTTGAGAGGCAGGTTGAGAAGTATTCGAAGCGAAGGAAAGTGGCGTTGCCATAGCGTTTTGCGCATCTTCGAGGGAAATCATACCGGCATCAACCATCGCTTGAAGCACAATTTTTTGTCGGGCACGTGCCTTATCCTCATCAACGAAAGGGTTCATACGGGAAGGACTTTGGGGAAGGCCTGCGAGGAGTGCAGCTTCTCCCAGATTCAGATCGCGGGCATGTTTGTGAAAATATCGCTCGGCAGCTTGTTCAATGCCGTAAGCCCCCGAACCATAGTAAATGGTGTTTAAATACTGTTCGAGAAGTTGATCTTTAGAATAGGTCGCTTCCAGTTTTAAGGCATAGACGAGTTCTAATATTTTTCGCGTCACTGTCCGTTCATGGGAAAGATATAGATTACGGGCCAATTGTTGGGTGATGGTACTAGCCCCTTCAGCAAAACGTCTCGATTTGATGTCTGTCCAGACAGAAGCGATGATCCGCTTTGGATCAAAGCCAGGGTGTTCATAGAAACGGCGGTCTTCAACAGCAATGGTTGCCTGAATCAGATAAGGAGAGATGTCTTTCAGTGATACGCTTTTTTCTAGGGCGACGGTCAAGCGTTGACCATATCGATCGTAAAGAAGCGGCGCGTGATTTGTCTTTAGATCGGGTAGCGGTCCAATGTTGATATATAAAAAAATGATGATACCCACAAATAAAACAGAGACAGTGAAAAAGCTCATAAAGAGCAAGACGAAAAGCCGAAGGAGGCTTCGAACGAAACGATGGGTTAAAAGACGCATCATACTCCCCCCTCTTTCCCATTATGGAACAATTTTGCTTTCCTTAAACGTGAAGCGTCGGAGCGGGCCGTTGGGTGCACTTGCCCATTTTTAAGCGCAGATCAAAGATGTTTTTTTAAAGGGATTCGTCTTGCAAGTTGGTATAGAAACGATATAATCAAAGTTCGTAAGCATGTTTTTTAGAAAGAGGCGATGCGGGTGCACCTATGGTTTAAAGAAGAGCAGACAGCTGGGTTTGGGATCGTGGCCAAAATTAAACAAACATATTATCATGAACAAACACCGTATCAAACTTTGGATATGGTAGAAACAGAAACGTTTGGACCGATGCTTGTTCTCGACGGTATGGTTATGACGACGCTTAGAGATGAGTTTGTCTACCATGAGATGATCAGCCATGTCCCCTTATTTGCGCACCCTCATCCGCGCCGTGTGCTCATTATTGGGGGTGGCGACGGTGGTGTTTTGCGGGAAGTGTTGCGCCATCCGACGGTGGAGCAGGCGGTGATGGTAGAGATCGACCGTGCTGTGGTCGATGTCAGTCAGAAATATTTACCAGAGATTGCCAGTGGTTTTTCGGATCCGCGCGCTGATGTTCGAATTCTTGATGGCTTTCGTTATTTATCGGATATTGCCGAGACGAAAAAGGAAGTGTTTGATGTCATCATTGTCGATTCCACAGAACCGGTTGGACCGGCTGAAAAGTTGTTTGAGCGTGGTTTTTATCAAGCGATTTTTGATGCCTTGACAGAAGAAGGGCTTTTTGTCGCACAAACAGATAATCCTTGGTTTAAAGCGGATCTAATTCGTCGGACAAGTCGTGATATTGCTCAGGTGTTTCCGAAAGCGTTTCTCTATACAGCCAATATCCCGACCTATCCGAGTGGGCTATGGACGTTTACCATGGGTTCGAAAGTTTATGATCCACGTCATATAGCACCACAAAGATTCGCAGATACGCCCTTTTTAAAAACGTTACGGTATTATCATCCAGCATTACAGGAGGCGGCCTTTGTTTTACCGCGATTTGTGAGTGCGTTGGTAGAAGGAGTGGTCGAAAATGACCTGTCTCTATGAGTCGCGAGGTTTTTTTATTACAGCCAAGCCACCTGAACAAAGCCGGGCACCCCGTGCTGTCATCCTTGGTGCACCGCTCGATTCAACCGTTACCTTTCGTCCAGGGAGTCGTTTTGCACCGCACGCAATTCGAGAAGCGTCTTATGTTTTAGAGACGTACAGTCCTCGTCTCGATCGTGATCTTGAATCATTGGACCTTGTTGATCAAGGTGATGTGATATTACCATACGGCAATGTCGCCAAAAGTCTAGAGACGATCAAGGAGGCAGCGTATGCGCATTTGGCCAAAGAACGCTTTCTTTTAACCTTAGGTGGCGAGCATCTGATTACGCTTCCGCTGCTTCAAGCGGCGCATCGCGTCTATCCTGATCTTGTCCTTTTACATTTTGATGCGCACACCGACCTACGTACGTCCTATGAAGGTGAAGTTCTCTCACATGCCACGGTCATCTATCAAGCGACCGAGTTGTTAGGTAAAGGGCGAGTGTATTCTTTGGGTATCCGCTCAGGGACCAAAGAAGAGTTTGCTCTTTATGGTGAGCGTCTGTATGGTGCGCCGTATGAAGTATGGGCAAAGCTTCCAGAAGTGATCGAAGCCATTGCCGATCGACCTGTATATATCACGTTTGACATTGACGTACTGGATCCGGCTTATGCCCCGGGTACGGGTACGCCAGAGCCAGACGGCATCACGGCAAACGAATGGTTTCGTTCGCTTTATTATCTCGCCGCAAGTGGCATCAAGGTCGTCGCCGCTGATCTTGTCGAAGTATTGCCAGCCTATGACCCG
>JAVERJ010000031.1:0-13398 GCA_034007185.1 Candidatus Carbonibacillus sp.
TGCATTGGGATCAGCCCTGGCTGGTGCGGCGGGTGTTGTCTTTGGGCTGTATTATACGCGCATTGACCCGTTGATGGGGCTTATACCGGGACTCAAGGCGTTTATTGCCGCTGTTTTAGGCGGTATTGGGAGTATACCGGGCGCCATGGTAGGGGGGCTTCTTTTAGGGCTCGTGGAGACATTGGTGAGCGCCTTAGGGTTTTCTTTGATGCGCGACGCGGTAGCCTTTATTATTCTCATCTTGATTCTGCTCTTCATGCCGGCAGGTCTGTTCGGCAAGAACGTGCGGGAGAAAGTGTAGGAGGCGCAATCTGTGGCACAAAACAGTGATAAAAAACGAGTTCATTTCTGGTGGTTGCTCACACTTGTTCTTTTCTACGCACTCATACAGGCGGGCATTTCCAGCGGTTTGATCGGTGGTTTTTACGAAAATGTTTTGATGAATATCGGGATTTATATTATCTTAACGGTCAGTTTACATCTGATCATCGGTATCACGGGACAGTTTTCAATTGGGCATGCTGGCTTTTTGGCGATTGGTGCTTACGCTTCGGCCATTGTAACCATGAAGTTGGACGGACCTTTTTACTTGGCCATCATCGTAGCGGGCGTAGCCGCGATTCTTGCTGGTATCATTGTTGGTCTGCCGACGCTACGTCTGAAAGGTGATTATCTTGCGATTGCAACGCTAGGATTCGGCGAGATCGTACGTATCGTGCTTTTAAACATTCCATACGTCGGCGGGGCTTCGGGTATGCGCGTGAGCCATATGACCAATTGGACGATTCTGTTTGTAGCCGTCGTGGCGACCGTGTGGGTAATTTACAATCTTACCAATTCTGCGCATGGACGTGCGCTGCTCGCCATCCGCGATGATGAGGTCGCTGCTGAGTCGATGGGTGTGAATCTGACGTATTATAAAGTGTTGGCGTTTGCGATTGGCGCTTTTTTTGCAGGCATTGCTGGCGCTTTGTACGCGCACAATTTTTATCAGATTAACCCGAGCAACTTCGGGTTTTTAAAATCTTTTGAGATTCTCGTTTTTGTCGTCTTAGGTGGGCTCGGCAGTTTGAGCGGGGCCATACTTTCAGCAACGTTCTTAAGTATTATCAACACGCTCCTACAAAGTTTTCCCGATATCCGTATGATTCTTTACAGCCTTGTCCTGATCTTGGTCATGCTCTACAGACCACAGGGCTTGATGGGCAACAAAGAAATTACGGACATAAGGTTGTTTTCAAGGAAGGCGCGGGAGGTGCAGGAGCGATGAGTACGATTTTAGAAACCAAAGATTTATCCATTGCCTTTGGGGGCTTAAAAGCTGTACAAAATGTGAATCTATATTTGGAACACGGTGAGCTTGTTGCGCTCATTGGGCCTAACGGGGCAGGTAAGACGACGGTTTTTAACATGTTGACCGGTGTCTATGTTCCGACAAGCGGCGCCATTATATTTGATGGTCAACGGATCGATGGCACGCCACCTGATCGATTGACGCGCCTGGGCATTGCCCGAACGTTTCAAAATATACGTTTGTTTCACGATCTAACAGTTCTCGATAACGTTCGCGTCGCTTATCAAGTCAATACGCATCACACATTTATCGATTCTATTTTTCGTTTGCCGCGCTTTTGGAAAGAAGAGAACGACATGCGTGATGCATCTCTGGGACTTTTGGAGACTATGGGACTTCGGCAGTTTGCCGAAGAAAAGGCGCGCAATCTCCCGTATGGTGCGCAACGGCGTTTGGAAATTGCCCGTGCCCTTGCCACGCGTCCCAAACTTCTTTTATTAGATGAACCAGCGGCTGGGATGAATCCGCAGGAGACACGTGAACTGATGCATACGATTGAACATGTGCGTAAGACGTTTGATCTGACGGTTCTTTTAATCGAACATGATATGTCCTTGGTCATGGGTATTAGCGAACGTATTTATGTTCTCGATCACGGTCAGTTGATCGCTGCCGGCTCCCCAGCCGAGGTTCGGTCGAACCCGAGAGTGATTGAAGCGTATCTTGGGGAGGTGGCAACCGATGCTCTCGCTTAGGTCTATAGATGTCTTTTACGGTAAAATACACGCTTTAAAAGGGGTCAGTCTCGATGTTCAAAAGGGCGAGATTGTCACACTGATTGGCTCCAATGGTGCGGGAAAAACAAGTTTGCTTCGGACGATCTCCGGATTGGTGCGGCCGCGTGAAGGGGAGGTAAACTATGAAGGTGCAACTTTAAATCGTCTCCCTGCTGAAAAAATTGTTTCTCTTGGTATTTCGCATGTCCCAGAAGGACGACGTATTTTCGCTAATTTAAGTGTCCGGGAAAATCTAGAGATGGGTGCGTTTTTACGGCGTGACAAAGAAGGGATGCAAAGCGATATGGAGCGCGTCTTTGCGTTGTTTCCACGCCTTAAGGAACGCATACGTCAACAGGCTGGCACGCTCTCCGGCGGAGAGCAGCAGATGCTGGCTATCGGTCGAGCGCTTATGGCCCGTCCGAAGCTTTTGCTTTTAGATGAGCCGTCGATGGGCTTGGCACCTGTGCTCGTTCAGATGATCTTTGAGATCATCCAAGAGATCAATGCGCAAGGAACGACCATCTTGCTCGTCGAGCAAAATGCTTATATGGCGCTCAATATTGCCCATCGTGCGTATGTCATCGAGACAGGCCGTATTGTATTGAGTGGCTTAGCAGCGGAACTGAAAGCCAGTGAAGAGGTGCAAAAAGCGTATCTCGGTGGATAAAAGAGGTATACATGCCCCTAAAAACAGAAAGACTGGAAGGTATAAGATCGGTTCCGGTTTTTAAGAATTAGGGGTGAATGATGGTGTTTCTTTTTGGCCGCTGGTTGATACGCTTCCTCGTACGTTTGATCGTTATCGCGCTCGTTTTTATTGCTGGCTTTTGGCTAAGGGGTACGGGTGTAGGTCAGGAAGGCACGAGTGGGAACAATGTGTTTTGGCAGATCATCCCAGATTCTGCCAAAGAAAAAATGTATGATGCGATTCGCGATGGTGTTCGCGAAGCGCTTATTTCTTATGTTGGAACGTTACCATCAGGCACGCATTTGGATTTAGGGGTGCACCCCATGGCTGAGCGAACCGATGCTTCTTCTGACCGCTTGCCGGTCGATCGTCATGACCCTCAAGGGATACCGGATTCACAGACGGCATCTGCTCCTGATGATGTCTTCCATCACGGTTTCGCCACGCCGACGTCTTTGATAACGCTTCTAGAAAAAGTGAGTCAGACGATGACGGCCAAGGAGAAAGAAACTTTTTTAGCTTGGGCCGAAACGCATCTTACGCCTGATGATCTCACCGTTTTAAACGATCTTCTTGGTCAAGGCTTGACAACTGATTCCCTAGCTAAGATCTATCAAACGATGCAGGGAAGGTGGAAAGACGAAGATTTTGCTTATATCTTTTCATTGCTGATGCGCTATGAATCTGCGCAGGCGTTGCTCGAAGGCGGCAATAAAGATCAAACCATGCCTGTTTTTGGCCCTCAGTCTTCTGAAGAACCGCAGCGTGAGCAGTGAGGGATGTCGATAAAAGCGCCCACACGCGGCTCAGCGCTTTGTTTTAAAGAAAGATCAATGATTAAAAGCACGGAGAAGAGGTTAAGTACTCTTTAACCGTGCTTTCTTTTTGTTCGTTTCAATGGTACGATCAAAAAAAAGCGTGTGGGGGGCGTCTATTTGTCGGAGAAGATCGAAGATAAGGTGGTATTGTACACAGATGGGGCCTGTTCTGGTAACCCGGGACCAGGCGGCTGGGCTGCCATTTTACGGTATCGGGACCAAGAAAAAGTATTAACGGGTGCTGAACCAAAAACGACCAACAATCGCATGGAACTGATGGCTGTATTACAAGGACTGAAAGCTTTGAAGCGACCCGTTGAGGTCGAGATCTACAGTGATTCTGCGTATGTCGTCAATGCTTTTGAACACGGTTGGATAGAGCGTTGGCAGAGAAATGGCTGGCGTACGTCACGGGGTACGGATGTAGAAAACCGTGATTTGTGGGAAGCGATTTTACAAGAAGCAAGACGCCATAAGCTTCGTTTTATCAAAGTGCGTGGTCATGCTGATGATGCATGGAATCATCGCGCCGATGCACTGGCTGTTCAAGCGATGAAACAACTTCCTTCGTCATGACGCAACATGATATGGTCCACATGACATGGCATGATTTGTATGAAAGACATGGCGCACATGGCAGGACATGATTTCCATGGCATGCATCATCCGGGTGGATCCTTTTTGGATGATCTATCGGTATGAAACATGCTACATGCAAGATCGAAGGCAAAGGACATGATGTCATATGGAACAAAGCGCAGAGAAGACATATACACCTTTTCAGTATACACTGAAACAAGAAATCAAGACGGTCGCAGTCCATTTTGGACTCGATGCCATTGGCATCACGACGGCCGATCCGTTTGACGATCTTGAGCCAAAGCTTAAAGCTTATTATGAAAACGGGTATGATACAGGGTTTGAAAAAGGAACCATTGCCGAGAAGGTAGACCCGCGTGTGACGATGCCTTGGGCCGAATCCATCATCGCTGTGGCCATGGCGTATCCAACACGACTTAAGGCGCCACCCCGTTCGGAGGAAGGCGCGTATCGAGGTTTCGTCGCCCGTTCTGCTTGGGGCAACGACTATCATGGGGTGCTTCGCGAACGTTTAAGTCATCTTGCGCAATGGTTAAAAAAACATTTTCCAGATTTACGGTATGAAGTCATGGTTGATACAGGCGTCCTATCCGACCGTGCCGTAGCAGCGCGCGCTGGGATCGGTTGGATCGGTAAAAACGGATTGCTCATCACACCGCAATATGGTTCATTTGTTTACCTCGGAGAGTTGATCGTAAGTCTCGCACTGCCACCCGATCAACCGATGCAGGAGCAATGTGGTAGTTGTACGAAATGTCTAGATTTGTGCCCGACACAAGCCTTTGAAGCCCCCGGTGTGCTTAATGGCAAACGATGTCTTTCTTATCATACACAGACCAAAACGTTTGTACCGCTTTATTTTAGAGAAAAAATGGGTAATCGTTTATACGGTTGTGATACATGTCAGCTCGTTTGTCCTTATAATCGTGGGCAAAATTGGACGCATCATGAGCAGTTTCAACCGGATCCGGAGCTCGTTAAACCGCTTCTGATGCCGCTCATAGGCATGAGTAAAAAAACATTCCAACAGACGTGGGCTCAAACTGCTGCGGGTTGGCGCGGAAAAAAAACAATTGAACGGAATGCCATCATTGCACTCGCCCATTATCGGGCTCAAGAAGCGATCCCGCTTCTCACGGAGCGTCTGTATGAGGACCCTCGTCCAGTGATTCGCGGCACAGCAGCGTGGGCCTTGGGGAAAATTGGCGGCGAACAAGCGCGTACCGCGTTGGAAGAAGCCAAACGGCGGGAAAAGGATGAAAAGGTACTGGAAGAAATTGAATATGCGCTTTTTATATGCAACAATCCGGGGCATTTCTGATACAATGGCATTACCAATCATGTTACAAAGACCTAAGCTTGGCCGGTTCAAGGAAGGTTCAAGGCAACGATGTTTTTTGGTATGAAGTGATGCTTGCGGCGTTGACGATGCACCCCGCCATAACGTTGAAGGGGAGACATGATGATGAAAGCCATACGCTATGCTGAGCTTTCTACACCAGTTGGAGGGATGATTTGGGCGGCATCAGAAGACGGTCTCATCTATGCTCAATTTGGCGAAGGTCCGCGCGGTCGGTTTGAATTGGAGCGTTGGTTAACCAAAAAATTGCATCGTTTTGTATTAGAACCTGCCTCAGCGGAAGAACAAGATCACTGGCAAACATGGCTTGATCAATACTTTGCTGGCAAGCCGATACCTTACAGCGGAGCGATCAAGCTTTATGGTACGCCATTTCAGTTAAAGGTTTGGCACGAACTCATGCATATCCCCTTTGGTGCGACACGCACATATAAGGCGATTGCCACTTTACTGGGTGCCCCTCAGGCCGTTCGTGCTGTTGGTCAAGCCATTCACGCCAATCCGCTTGCGCTCATTGTACCGTGCCATCGTGTTATTGGATCAAGCGGTGATCTTGTTGGTTATGGTGGTGGTGTTGATCGGAAAGCATATTTGTTAGATCTTGAAAAACATGGGCCTGGTTTTTTTCATCCAAACGATCACGTGAACAAAAGTTAAAGAATGATATCCCATCGTTGGTGAACGATGGGATGGTGTGACGTTGAAAGTGAAAGTGGAGGGTTTAACGTTTTGGATACATCTCAGATAACATCGCATGCGTCATTCAACCCATCACCTGTTGATATTCATGTCGTTTTAGTTGAACCTGAAATACCAAGCAATACGGGTAATATTGCACGAACTTGTGCAGCGCTTGGAGCAACCCTTCATCTCGTTCATCCGCTCGGTTTTTCACTCGAAGATCGATATTTGAAACGTGCAGGGTTAGATTACTGGCCGCTCGTTCAAGTTGTTGAGCATCCGTCTTGGAACCATGTCGAGGCACAGCTTGCTGGGCATCGTTTTTTTTACTTAACAACCAAGGCCAAACGTCATTATCATGAGTACCGCTATCAGGCTGGTGACGTCTTTGTCTTTGGCAAAGAAACCAAAGGTCTGCCCGAAGCGCTCTTAAGTGCCAATCCCGACACATTGGCCCGACTTCCGATGCGGTCTGTTATACGTTCTCTCAATTTATCCAATGCGGTAGCGATTGTGCTGTATGAAGCGTATCGACAGCTTGGGTTTCCTGATTTAGGCTGATCGACCATGTCGTTCGGCCATTGAAACGATCAATCGTCGCCGCACGGTTCGCGGTTGGAACGGTTGCAAACATAGCGTGTGATCCAAAGCGGATATCATAACGCAAAACTGGTTGGATGCAAAAATTTAAATATCGTTTTATCGATTAAAATGTTATAGAAGATCCGTTCTGTAAAGGTGGGAATCTTATTGACTGACACCAAAAACACGACGATACCCGCAGCTTCTTATGCCATTATCGGAGGTTCGAGCACTTTTTCGATCGAGTTTCCAGAAGATCTCGGTCGTGCAGACACACGTGTTTTGGCAAGCGATCTTGTATTTATGACGCCTTTTGGGGAAAGTCCAGTGTTTAAATGGGTTGAAACAGCAGGTAAAAGATGGCTTACCACAAAAATGCATGGTTGGCGCCCCCCTCATGTCTCACGTGCTGACGCTTCTCGGCAACTTTTTTGGGTGCTTAAAGAAGCAGGTGTTAAACGCATTTATGTCGAAGGTGGCGTCGGGAGTATCAATCGTCTCTTAGAGCTGCGCGATTTAATTATCGTCGATGATTATATCGACCATTCGATGCGACAAGATGTCGGCTTAGGCGGACCTTATCTCATGATCATGCGCGATCCTATTTGTCCGACAGGGCGAGACATCTTAGCGCGCGTGGCGCGTAAGTACTTGGCGGGGACAGGTCGAAATGTCTTTACGCGTGGTGTGTATGTAAATACGGATGGGCGGCATTTTGAAAGCAGGGCAGAGATTCAAGCTTTCAGACAGTGGGGTGCCGATGTGGTCGGTCAGAGCATCACACCCGAAGTGTATTTGGCGCGTGAGATAGGCGCCTGTTATACGGGATTGTATATGGTCGTCAATTACGCCGAAGGGGTCATTCGTGACTGGGAGCATCGAGAACTCGCTGAAATTTTTTATGATGAACCACAGACGATCGGCAATATTTTGCTGGATGCTTTGGTTGAAACACCAGAAGAAGCCATCGGATGCAGCTGTCGCACGCTGCGTAAAGAAACGCTGCTTCAAGATAAGAACAAATAAGAACAAAGCATAAAATCATGGCCCGCCTTTTATGGACGGGCCATGATTTTATGCTGTAGGTTTGTCTTGCTTTGCGATTTTACAAATTCCACGTTTTATCTTCATTATAGCCAGCCGTTAAAATAAAAAAGATGAGAGAGGAGAGGATTGCGACAATGATCAGCGTTTTAAAAATCATCGTTTGACACGCCCCCTTTGCCATACGCTGTCGCACCATGCGCGCGCGCTTTCATTAATTCTATTGTACATGAAAAATGCCCATTTGCCAAATCATAAACAAATGGGCAAAAAATTCAAACACCATTCGCGCGTTTTATGTTATAATAAATCTACCCCGAGTCGTCGTTTGCTCATGCTTTTTGGTTCGGTCGCATACAGATGCTTAAGCGGTCCAATCTTATGACGAGGGGGTAAGGTCGGTGAGCTTAGAACTCGATCGTTTATTAGGGAGACTCAGTGCGTATTATGAACGCGAGGAGCGCTTGCGCTGGGAAGGGTCTTTTGCAGACTATCTAGAAATTGTCCGCCGCTCACCACATGTTGCGCAAAGTGCACATGCCCGCATTTATCACATGATTGAAGATGCTGGTGTAGAAGAAGTTCATGGAAAAAGACGTTACGCGTTCTTTAAAGACGAAATATATGGCTTAGATGAAGCATTAGAAACGCTTGTTGAAGAGTATTTTCATGCGGCAGCCCGCAGGCTCGATGTAAAAAAACGTATTCTTTTGCTTATGGGACCGGTCTCGGGCGGCAAATCGACACTTGTAGCGATGTTAAAACGCGGTCTTGAAGCGTATAGTCGAACGGAGCGCGGGGCGCTTTATGGCATTGTTGGCTGCCCGATGCACGAAGAACCGCTCCATCTGATTCCGTATGAACTGAGGCCGGAGTTTGAGCAGGCGCTCGGGGTGCGCATTGAAGGAGAGCTCTGTCCGGTCTGCCGCCATCGACTGGATCATGAATACGGTGGCGATATACACCGTTTTCGTGTGGAAAGGGTACTGTTATCGGAAGCGCAGCGCATTGGCATTGGTACGTTCAGTCCATCCGATCCAAAGTCTCAAGATATTGCCGATCTGACCGGAAGTATTGACTTTTCAACGATCACCGAATATGGCAGTGAATCTGATCCACGCGCTTACCGTTTTGATGGTGAGTTCAATCGCGCCAATCGCGGGTTGATGGAATTTCAAGAAATTTTAAAAAGTGATGAAAAATTTTTGTGGCATCTGCTTTCTCTGACGCAAGAGGGTAATTTTAAAGCAGGTCGTTTTGCTTTGATCAGTGCAGATGAATTGATCGTCGCCCATACAAATGAAACGGAATATGCCCGCTTTGTTGCTGATCCCAAAAATGAAGCCCTGGCCTCGCGGATGATCGTCATGCGCATTCCTTATACGCTTAAAGTCAATGAAGAAGCGCGTATTTATGAAAAGCTTATTCATCAGTCTGAGCTTAAAGATGTGCATATCGCCCCACATACGCTTTATACGGCAGCTTATTTTTCTGTACTCACGCGCCTTAAGCCAAGTAAGAAACAAGGCATTGATCTTGTCAAAAAATTGCGTCTATACAATGGCGAAGCACTGGAAGGCTTGTCAGAAAGCGATCTTCGCGAACTCAAAAGCGAATATGATGATGAAGGTATGGAAGGGATTGATCCACGATATATTATTAACCGCCTTTCGAGTGCACTCATACGCCGTGACGCTTCTTGTATCAATGCGCTCGATGTCTTGCGGGCGATTAAAGATGGTCTCGATCAACATCCGAGCATTGGTAAAGAAGCGCGTGAACAGTACCTTCAATTTATAGCTTTGGCACGCCAAGAATTTGATGAGATCGCTAAAAAAGAAGTGCAAAAAGCTTTCGTTTACTCATACGAGGAATCTGCGCGGACACTGTTTAACAATTATCTCGACAATATAGAAGCTTGGTCTCGCCGGCAAAAACTTCGTGATCCGCTCACCGGAGAAGAACTTGATCCTGATGAAAAATTGATGCGTTCGATTGAAGAACAGATCGGTATTTCGGAGAGTGCCAAAAAGGCTTTTCGGGAAGAAATATTAATTCGCCTTTCAACGTATGCACGGAAAGGAAAGGTCTTTGAATATCACCATCATGAACCTCTGCGGGAGGCGATAGAGCGTAAATTGTTTGCAGACCTTAAAGATGTGGTTAAAATTACAACGACTGCTGTGACCCCGGATGAAGTGCAACTTAAAAAAATCAATGAGGTTTCGGCGCGACTCATCGATGAACATGGTTACTGTCCGGTTTGCGCCAATGAGCTTTTACGTTATGTAGGCAGTCTGCTCAATCGATAGTAGGATGTTCGACGTCATATACAAAGAAATCGTCGGTGAGGGAGGGACCAAAGAATGGAGATGAGCATATCACGGGAAGACTGGTCGCTTCACCGCAAAGGCTATACCGATCAGGTGCGTCATCAAGAAAAGATTAAAGAAGCCATTCGTGCTCGTTTACGCGATTTGATCCATGATGAAAGTATCATTCTTTCTAATGGTAAGAAGTATGTGAAAATACCTGTTCATACTTTGGATGAAATACGTTTTCGCTACAATGAACAAAAACGAGAACATGTCGGGCAAGGCGATGGTAAAGCGCAACCGGGAGACGTGCTCGGTTCGTTCGGGGACGATTCTGAGCATGCAGCGGGGAAGGGGACAGCTGGTGACATGCCGGGCACAGATATAGAGGAAGTCGCTGTTTCTCTGGAAGATATTGAAGAAACGCTTTTTAAAGGCTGGTCTCTTCCCCATCTTGAACGCAAAGAAAAGTCAATAGAAAAAAGCGTCACAGATCGTTTTAACGATGTTCGGAAAAAAGGATTGATGAGCAATCTGGATAAAAAAAGAACGATATTAAATGCTTTGCGTCGCTCAGGGCCGGCACTAAGAAAAACGTCATTTCATATCCAACCTGACGATCTTCGTTTTAAAACATGGCAGCAAGAAACGCGAGAGGAAACGCAGGCGGTGATCATGGCCATGATGGACACCTCTGGTTCGATGGGGAAATATGAAAAAGAGATGGCTCGCGTTTTCTTTTTTTGGATGCAGCGTTTTTTAAAACGAAATTATCAACATGCTGAGATAGTCTATATTGCCCATCATACGGAAGCCAAAGAAGTCAGCGAAGAACACTTTTTTAGCCGGGGTGAAAGTGGAGGGACAATGGTCTCGTCGGCGTATCGATTCGCACTGGATTTGATCGAGACACGCTATCCACAGCACCGTTTTAATATTTATCCATTTCATTTTACGGACGGAGATAATGTCACAAAAGATAATATGACAGCGCTGAGTCTGCTCACTGAACTTGTCAAACGTGCCAATTTAACAGGGTATGCAGAAGTCAGTCCGTATGCGCGTAAAAGTTCGCTCTGGCAGACTTTAGAAAAAATTAACAACCCGCGTTTTAAGCAAGTGCTGGTTCGTGACAAGACAGATATATTACCGGCGCTAGAATCGCTGTTCGTATCGCATGAATCTTGATGTATAGGCGCCATGTGTGTGAGCATCTAAAGGGGAAAGGAGGATGCGCCCTTGCAACGGTATGATGTCTCAGAAAGAAAAGCTTTGGAACAGGCCATTGATGAGATCAGTGACATCGCCCGCGGGTTTGGTCTCGATTTTTTCCCGATGCGCTTTGAGATCGTTCCTGCGGATGTAATGGCTGCCATCGGTTCATATGGTATGCCCAGTCGTTTTACGCATTGGCATTTTGGGAAAGCATTTCAACGCATGAAGTTAAGTTATGATCTTGGTCTCAGTAAAATTTATGAACTGGTCATCAATACGGATCCTTGCTATGCGTTTTTATATGAAGGCAATTCTCTTTTACAAAATAAACTCATCGTTGCGCATGTTTTAGCACACAGCGATTTTTTTAAAAACAACATTTATTTCTCGCGGACCAACCGGCAGATGATGGAGAGTATGGCCAACAGCGCTGAGCGCATTCGTCATTATGAACGTTTATATGGGACGAAGCGCGTTGAAGTATTTTTAGATGCAGTGCTATCGATTCAAGAGCATATCGATCCTTACAGCCATGCACGAGAAAACGGTTTTGCTTGGGAATGTGAAGAAGATGCTTTTGAAACGACATTGCTCGGGGAAACAAGGATTTCAGGGGATGGACGTGGTAAGCACATCCGATTCGATGAAGATCGACAGAGTGGAAGTTATCGTCGCTATAGCGATCTTTTGGCGCTCGATGAGCGTCTTAAGCTGGATGGGATGAGGCGGATTGACGATACCCTTTCGATGTCAGGCGAAGTCGATGACAGACGTTTCCCGGCGGATGCCCATGTAAAGCGGAACGAAGGACAAAATGACCGAAGGCATAAACGGCATTTTCCGCCGGATGACGAAAAAGATGTGCTGTTGTTTATCCTGCGTTATAGTACGATCCTCGAGCCTTGGCAACGGGATATCATGACCATTGTCCATGATGAGATGCGTTATTTTTGGCCCCAAATCGAGACAAAAATAATGAATGAAGGCTGGGCGACGTATTGGCATCAACGGATCATGCGCACGCTTGATTTAACCGAAGCGGAGACGATCGAGTATGCAAAGATGAATGCTCAAGTGACGGCCCCTTCACGTACCACTGTTAATCCTTACTTGTTAGGGCTAAAAATGTTTGAGGCCATTGAACGTTCCTATGATGATCCGCCAGAAGAGTATATGCTTCGTTTTGGACGAAAAAAAGGGCAAGGTCGAGCAAAAATATTCGAGGTGCGAGAGCTTGAAAACGATGTATCTTTTTTAAGGAACTATATGACAGAAGATGTGATCCGTCATCTCGATCTCTATGTGTTTGCAGAAGAACGCGATGCTTGGCGTATTACGAGTAAAGATATTGAAAAGGTGCGCGATGTTCTCATTCGTGCCCGCACAAACGGGGGTTATCCGACGATTGTTGTAAGAGATGGTGATTTTGCTCGTCGCGGAGAACTTTTGTTGGTGCACATCTACGACGGGATTGAACTGGATAGGCGTTATATTGAAAAAACGTTGCCTTACGTGTACCGCCTATGGGGACGGCCAGTTCACATTGAGACCGTGTTAAATGGAACGATGACGCGTCTTTCGTACAGCGGTGAAGGGGGTCAAGTGAAACAAGAAAACATTGTTTAAAGGATGATGAATGATTATTATCGGATAAGGATCGTTGCCGCTCTTCGGGGCGGCAACTTTTTTTGAACGCGCATGGTTAAGCTTTGTATGACGGTTTGAGGCTAGATACTTGACTTTTGCAGTGACAGGACTTTTTTGGTATGATGACACATGTATATAAGGAGGGAACGTGCGATGCGGGTGACACGAGAAACTGTGCAAGAAATTGCCGATTACGCAGCGCTTACTTTAAGCGAGCAAGAACTGGAACATATGGTCCAAGACATGCAAGAAATTGTTTCTTTTGTGGAAAAACTGAATGAAGTACCGACAGATGACGTTAAGCCGATGATTCATCCGGTAAAGCTGATGATCGTCATGCATGAGGACAAAGTGCAGCGCGCGGAAGATTTAGAA